>CATPAW010000219.1 GCA_955652255.1 uncultured Chthoniobacterales bacterium
ACAAATTTTTCGCGCCAACCATCACCGGTCGACACCAGCAGGTGCACCGGCATGGCGTCGAGTAGTTCGTTGGAAAAATAAATCCCGGCGAACGGTTCGAGATCGGGCGGCGATCTTCGCCATTCGACGCGATCTGCGAATTGGCCGAGCGTTTTTAATTGTCGATCTTGCAAAACGGGAAACGGTTCGACGATCCGATAGCGCAAGGCTTCGAGGAATGCCGGCTGGACGTTGTGGATCGCTCCGAGCACATCGCGCGCGAAGTTGCCGTCCTGCGCGCCTTGTTCGGCGATGATGAAATTGTCGATCTGGCCGAGCCGCTGCCAGATCTGCACGAATTGCGCGGCCAGCAATTGCCCGAAGAGCGGGCCAACACTTACGCTGGTGAAGTAATCGCCGCGGCGGCCAATTGCTGCTCGGCCGCTCGAGTAATACCCGTGCTCGGAATGATAAAGCGCCTGCTGCATGAACCAGGCAAACGATTGCGGGCCGCGCTTCGCGATTTCCGCACGGATTAATTCTACGAGTTCCGTCTGCAACCAGAAAACGTTCAACGTTCAACGCTCAACGTCCAATGCCGGAGAAACGTGACGCTCTGAATTCGACGTTGGATCTTCGGCGTTGAGCGTTCGGCGTTTGCCCCCTAAATTGCGCGACCTTGCCTCAGTATCGCTATCTAAAGACCGAGACGCAGTATTTGAGACCGCCGCCGGGCTACCGTTTCCGGCGCCCCTGGTACGTCACGCCGCAAGCCTACGTCCCGATCGCCATTGGGGCTGTGCTGATCAGCGGTTTCGCAATCTATGTTTTGATCCTTGTCTCCGACGTCAAAAGCCGGGCCGCGACCTTCGATCTGAGCAAACTCGAACAAATGGAATCGGCCAGTGTGATTCTCGATCGAAACGGCAAGATCTTTGGGCAAATCTACGTCGAAAACCGGGAGACGGTGCCGTACGACCAGTTGCCGCACGACCTTGTCAATGCCGTCGTCGCCGTTGAGGACGCGAAATTTTATCGGCACAGCGGCTACGATCTGTTCGGCATCCTTCGCGCGGCGCTGAAAAATTTTGCCGCCGGTCAGGTGCGGCAGGGTGCAAGCACAATTACGCAGCAACTCGCGCGCAACAGTTTTTCGCTCAAGGAAAAAACATTCCGCCGCAAGCTGCTCGAAATTTTTCTGGCGCGCCGGATTGAGGAGAATTTCGGCAAACAGAAGATCATGGAGCTCTATTTGAATCGGATTTATTTTGGCGGCGGGCTTTACGGAGCGGAAGCCGCGGCGCGCGGTTATTTCGGCAAACCGGCGCGTGAGATGTCGCTGGCGGAATGCGCCACGCTCGCTGGTTTGATCAAAAGCCCAAATAGACTATCGCCGTGGAGCGATCGAGCGGCATCACGGGATGCGCGCAATTACGTGCTCAGTCGCATGCGCGATCTCGGATTGATCGACAACGCGAAATACGCCGGGGCGCAAGGCGAAGATATCGTCATCGGGAACCGGCAAAACGCACAGGGCCAAACTTACGCCGTCGATTACATCCGCCAGAAAGTGATCGAAGCCGTCGGTTGGGACCGCGCCATGAACGAAGGATTTCGCATTCACACGACGATTGATGCCGATCTGCAAAAGGTGGCGGAGGATTCGCTGCGCAAGAATTTGGAGAAGGCCGAAGGATTTGCCGGTTACAATCATCAGACCTACGCCGATTACGCCGCGGATTTTAAAAAGGCGAAATCGAACAACACGATGTCGATCTTGCCGGCACCGGAATATTTGCAGGGCGCGGTCATCGCGCTCGACAATCAGAGCGGTGGGATTCTCGTGCTCGTGGGCGGACGCGATTTCGAGCACAACCAATACGATCGCGCCTTGCAAGCGAAGCGGCCGGCCGGCACGGCAATGAAGCCGTTCGTTTACGCGGCGGCCTTTGAAGAAGGAGAAATGTATCCGGGAACGGTCGTGGAAGATTCCGCGCTCGATAATCGCGCCGTCATGATCGGCGGAACCACCGGAATTTTGGGCGAGTGGGGACCGGAGAGCGAAGAGAATCGGTACGAAGGCGCGATCACGGCGCGGCAGGCGCTCGCCAGATCGAAAAACGGCGCCACCGTTCGGATCGGCATGGACGCCGGGCTCGATAGTGTCATGCAACTTTGCCGCACCGCTGGAATTCGTTCCGAACTGCGTCCGTATCCCGCCACGTTTTTAGGCAGCAGCGAGATCACGCTCGCCGAGCTGGCGCTTGGCTACACCATTTTTCCGAATGGCGGCTGGCGCCCAATTGCGCCGCACGTTTTGGAACGCATCGAAGAAAAGGACGGCACGGTCTGGCACGCGCAACGGGAGCAAGCCAGGAGGCAAAACGTCATCAAGAAAGAAACCGCCTACGAAGTTCATTCCTGCCTGGTCGACGCGCTCGAATCCGGAACAGGAAAAGCGGCGCACTCGCAATTTGGCTTGAAAAAAATTCCAGCGGCCGGAAAGACCGGCACCGCTTACGATTTTACCGACGCGCTTTTTGCTGGATACGACAGCGCGTTGACTTGCGCGGTCTGGGCCGGATTCGATAAGCCGCAAAAGATTTATCGCGGCGCGTTCGGTCGCGAGCTGGCGCTGCCAGTGTGGGTCGATGTCATGAACG
>CATPAW010000220.1 GCA_955652255.1 uncultured Chthoniobacterales bacterium
ACGCCCGCGCAAATTTCTCCACGATGGGCGTTTTGCCGGTGCCGCCGACGGTCAAGTTTCCGATGCTAATGACAAGACAACCCAGCGTGCGCTCCCGAAAAATCCTTTTCCGGTAAAGGTACAAACGGAGCTGGACCAACCGCTCATAAATAAAGGAAAGCGCGTAGAGAATTCCGCGCAGAATTCCGGCTCGCGCTCCGTGGCGCCGCTCGAGGATGACGTCGATCGCAAACTGTTCGAGGTTTTCAAGCCAACGGGACATCGGAAGAATTTCGGATTTTCAGAAAACGCGCGCCGCGATTGTCGGCGGAAACAATGATCGTTCCTGCGGAATGATTGTCGATCTTGCGGCGCATCGCTTCCGCGATTTTCTGCTGGTTCTTTAACGTGACGGCGGTGATGGTTGAACCACTGCCACTGAGAAAAGCGCCGAGCGCGCCCGCTTTTTCGGCGGCGGCGATGGCGCGCGGCAAAAACGGAATCAATTTTTGGCGAAATGGTTGATGAAATTGATCGGCGAACGTGCCGCGCAAGCTGGAATAATTGCACGACGCAAACGCGGCGGTGATCGCGCATGCATTCGCGCAGCTTTCGATCGCATCGGCACGCGCAATTCGCGAGGGCAAAATATTTCGCGCGGTTGATGTTTTAATTTCCAAATCTGGAATCAAGAGAACAAAATACAGGCGCGGTGAAACTTCGAAGCGCTGAACGTTTTGCGCGCGCACCACGGTGAAACCGCCAAAACTTGCCGGCGCCGCATTATCCGGATGTCCTTCTAGCTGCGCGCACAAATGAAAGATCGACAATCGATCCAACGGATTCCCGGAGAGCAGATTCAGCGCATGCAGAATGCCGACACGAATGGTCGCGCTGCCGCCCAAACCGCGTGAAGCCGGAACGCTGCCCTTGATCGAAACGGAAAACGAAAACGGCGCACGTCGGGCGTGGGCGAAGAACAACCGCGCCGCCTCACGAGTGATCAACGGACGGCGAAACTTGCCGCCTCGAGTCACGGTTACGTCATTATAAATGCGCAGCGCGACACCGAGGCAATCGAAACCTGGGCCTAGATTGGAAGTGCTCGCCGGAACGCGAACGGTCACTTGTTGCATAGATAGGCGATTGAAGATGGCGCGGCGCAAAATAGCGGAACTCAACGACGCGAGAGTGTAACGCCCCTAACGAGTGCGGCAAACGATGGATTCCGCGTTTCCTGTTTTGAAAGAATGCGATTAAATCTCCTCCCAACGATGAAAATGAGATCGGAGTGGATCGAGGCAACCATGCTGCACGATTTCGAAGCGGAGGGGACCGATGCGCACCGTTTGTGCACGATCGGCGGCGGCTGGGTGGAACGCTTTGGGCGCGACATTCTCATCTCGTTCAAGAATGCGCCGACGCGGGAACGTTTAATTCAGGGGCTGGATTTCTGGGGCGCAGCGGTGGGGTTCAAGTTCGGCCGGATTTTCACCCGGTTTGTGCCAAAGAAAAATGAAGAACGTGAAACGTCACGACTCTTCCTCGGAAATGAAGAAGAAAATTTACAGACGCTCGTCATGGAGCGGCACCTCAAATTTGGAATCGACTTCGGCGCGGGGTACTCAGTGGGTTTATTTGTCGATCAAAGGGAGAACCGAAGCTACGTGCGCAAGATCGCGCCAAAGCGGCTACTGAATTGTTTTGCCTATACCTGCTCCTTTTCGGTGGCCGCGGCTTCGGTCGGAGCGAAGACAGTAAATGTCGATCTTTCCAAGAAATCGCTGGCCCGCGGCCGCGAAAATTTTTTGCTGAACAGTCTGCTGACCAACGATCATCAGTTCATCGCGGACGACGCCATTGCGGTTCTTCCGCGACTTGCCCGCAAGGGAGAAAAATTCGACGCGATCATCCTCGACCCGCCGACTTTTTCGCGCTCGCGGCGCGGCAAGGCATTTCACGTCGAACACGATTTTGAGAAGTTACTCCTCCTCGCGCTCGAACTGGCGGAGCGAGATGGTTGCATCCTGCTTTCGACGAATTGCTTCGCTTTACGCGAACACGCCCTCGAAGTAATGGCGCGCTATTGCCTCAAGGCAACGCGCCGCGCCGGAAAATTTCATCGACCACCTCCCCTGCCCGATTTTCCGCCTAACATGGGCGCCAGTTCGATCTGGTTATCTTTGCGTTGACCAGATGGGTGCGCGCAGACAACCATTCGCATCCGAACCTTAAATGTTATGGACGAATCATTTGCTGGAACATCCGAGGATCTCGCCGAGCGCGGGTTTCGCTACACCAAAGAGCAATTCGATGCGGTGCTCAGTCAGACCGAAGATTACGTGCGCGAAAAGCCGGGACAGTCTCTTTTCTACGCTTTCGTCGCCGGATATATTCTGAACCGGCTCCCGCTCGGTCAGATCATCGGAGGTGTATTTCGGCTTTTTGTCCTGGCGTTGAAGCCGGCGATTCTCATCTACGGCGCAACGAAACTGTATCAAGCAGTGCAGGACGAAGAATAGGTGTAGCGGCGCTCGCCGCCGCGAGCGCCAATCTTGAGGGACCCGGCGGCTGATCCGCAGCCACCCCACAGTTACTTCTCGAGCGTAAAACCGACTTTGAGCGTGACCTGCCAGTGATCGATCTTGCCATTCTCGATATGACCGCGTGTTTCGGTCACTTCGAACCAGCGCATGTTGCGGATGGTTTTCTCAGCTCGTATCAACGCATTTTTTACCGCCTCCTCGAATCCGGTCGGAGACGAACCGACCAACTCAATTTTTTTGTAGATGTGCTCACTCATGCGGTCATTTATCGGTGACGCTTTCGGACAACACAACTCAAAAACTCCCTAACTTTCCGTTGAGTGTTTGAGCAGCGATTGCTAGCGTCAGCGAGGGCAAATGAAGATCGACAATAACATCGAGTCGCATCTGATTGAGAAGCGCGTTTTCAAGCCATCGAAGGATTTTGCGAAAAGAGCGCAGATCAAAAGTCTCGATCGATATCGGCGGATGTACCGCGAGTCGATCAGCCGGCCGGACAAATTCTGGGGGCGCGAAGCCAAAGAACTGACGTGGCAAAAACAGTGGAAGAAAGTGGTCGAATGGAAAGTGCCATTCGCGAAATGGTTCGTCGGCGGCAAACTTAATCTGTCCGAAAATTGTTTGGATCGACACCTTGCCGGCCCGCGCCGAAACAAGGCCGCGATTCTCTGGGAAGGTGAGCCGGGCGACAGGCGCACACTGACTTATCAGCAACTTCATAACGAAGTTTGTCGATTCGCGAATGTGCTAAAGCGGAACAAGATCGACAAGGGCGACCGCGTCATCATTTACCTGCCGACGATTCCGGAAGCCGCCATCGCGATGCTGGCCTGCGCGCGCATCGGCGCGGTGCATTCGGTTGTCTTTGGCGGCTTCAGCGCAGACGCAATTCGCGACCGCATTGCGGACAGCGGGGCGATCGCTGTCATCACGGCCGATGGCGGCTATCGCCGCGGGGCAATCGTCCCACTAAAGAAAAACGTGGACGACGCCTTGCACGGCAAAACATCCATAAAACGCGTGATCGTTTTTCGCCGCGCCGGCAACGATATTCACATGGAGGAAGGGCGCGACCTGTGGTGGCATCGCGAGTTGGAATATGTCGATGCAAATTGTCCGCCCGCCGCGCTCGACAGCGAACATCCGCTTTATATTCTCTACACGAGCGGCTCGACCGGGAAACCGAAGGGAATTTTGCATACGACCGGCGGTTATCTGGTCGGCATTTACTCAACCATGAAGTACGTTTTCGATGTCCGGGACGAGGATATTTTTTGGTGTACAGCCGATGTCGGATGGGTCACGGGACATAGTTATGTGGTTTACGGGCCGCTGGCGAATGGCGCCACTACTCTCATGTACGAAGGCGCACCGAACTGGCCGGAGCCCGATCGCTTCTGGAGAATCATCGAGGATTATCGCGTCAATATTCTTTATACGGCACCAACCGCGATCCGCGCTTTCATTCGCTGGGGCGATGCGTGGGTCGCCAAACACGATCTTTCGTCATTGCGCCTGCTCGGCACGGTGGGCGAACCGATCAATCCGGAAGCATGGATCTGGTATCACAAAAAAATCGGCGGCGGCCGTTGCCCGATTGTGGACACCTGGTGGCAAACGGAAACGGGCGCGATCCTGATCACGCCACTGCCGGGTGCGATTCCGACAAAACCAGGCAGCGCGACCCTGCCGTTTTTTGGGGTCGACGCGACGATTGTCGATGAAAAAGGACACGAAGTCGGAGCGAATGTTGGCGGAAAACTGATCATTCGGCGCCCATGGCCGTCGATGTTGCGCACGATTTACGGCGACAAGGAGCGCTACAAAAAGCAGTACTGGAGCGAGTTCAAAGGGAACTATCTTACAGGTGATGGCGCGCGTCGCGATGAGGATGGATATTTTTGGATCGTCGGCCGAATCGATGATGTTTTGAACGTCGCCGGCCATCGGCTCGGCACTTCGGAAATCGAAAGCGCGCTCGTCAGCCATGCACGAGTCGCCGAAGCGGCCGTGGTTGGGCGGCCGGACGATCTAAAAGGCCAGAGCGTTGTCGCCTTCGTGACGCTAAAGAGTGGAGTCGAGCCAAGCTTCACATTAAAGCGCGAGTTACGAGATCACGTTGGCGCGCACATCGGAGCAATCGCGAAGCCGGATGAAGTGCGCTTTGCCGAAGTGCTGCCAAAGACGCGCAGCGGGAAAATCATGCGGCGTCTGCTCAAGGAAATCGCCAGCGGTGCGAGAGTGACTGGAGACACGACCACGCTCGAAGATTTCAGCGTGTTGACAAAGTTGCGCGACTCCGAGGAGTAATCGTCAATATCATACAATTGTAGGGCAGCCGTTTTGGCCGCCACTATTTGCGAAAGGCGGCGGGAAATCGCCGCTCTTCAAATTAACATTTCAATTTCATCGCGCGGGCGATTCACGTAGCCTCATCTTGTGAGTTTCATTCGGACAGGCCTGCGCGAGATCGCGCTAAAGGTTAAGCGTCAAAGAACGCGCATGGCGCTCCGTTACGAGAAACGGCTCCTGCAGAAAAGCGAAATCAACCTCGGGCGCGAAGGCACTTCACAGGCGGCGAATTTTCCCGAGTTGCGCAATGAAATTGTCGCTCTAAAGAAACTGGAGCAGGAGCAGAAGGAAGTCGCTCTGCGTATCGCGCAAATCGAAGAAGGGATCAAGAAGATCGAGGCGCAGCGGCAACAAAATGCCCGCGAACAGAATGAAGCTGTGGCAAAATTAGAGGCGGAAAAAAAGCCTCTCCTCCAACAACGCAATGAGGCCAAGAACACCACCGATCTTTGCGAACGCGAATTGACCGCGGTAGAGCGCCGCGTTCAGGAAAACGACTCAGCCGATCGTGAATTACTGAAACAGCTCTCCGAGCTGCAAGCGATGGCCCCGCCACCGCCTGACCTCGAAACGCAAGTGGCCGCCATCACTGCGCGCCGTGGCCGGCTGCCGGAGGAACGCGCCGAACTTGTTCGCGCGCGTCTCGGCAGCGCAGACGCAAGCAGGCTTGCGAAAGAAAAACTGCTTGCCGCCGAAGCGGAACTTTCTGTCGTGGAAAAAAATATCGAGCGTGTTCGCGACGAATTCGCAGCGCGCGACCGTGCCCTCGGCGACAACAGCCGCGCACAGCAGGAAGCAGTTCGGGAGGCGCGGGCCCACCATGAGACTGTCGAAGAGCGGAAAAATCCCGCTTATCTGAACATCGGGCGTCATCTCGCGTCGCAGGGGATTGCACCGCCCAACGCACCGCATTTGCTCACGGATGTGCATCGCCGCCGCGGCGCGGTGGATCGACATCTCCAGCACACGGCCGAACTCGCACTGCTTTCCAGCAAGATCGACAAGCAGGAACTGCGCAAATTTTATTTCAGCGTTGTTTCCGTAGTTCTCCTGGTGCCGCCCATCATATTCCTTGTTTTTCAAACACCGGCGAGGCGTGAGTGGCTACCGCAGGAAACGGAAGCGATCTTGTCTATCAATTCCGACCAGTTCGAACGCGATGATCTGCCAAAACGATGGCGGAAAGATCAGCCAAACAGCTGGCCGGCCATCTGGTCCGGCCTGGTTGGCTCTGCCAGACAAACTCCAGGGCTGAACATGCCGCGCGACGCGTCCCGGATCACTCGCGCCCTTACCACCCAGGAGGCTGGCAAAGTACGCGAGTTCGTCCTGGTCGAAGGGCGCGGCGACGTTTCGCGCGTCATTCGCTCGATTGAAAAAGACAAAAATTTTGAGAAACGCGTCATCAGCGGTTTGCCCGTCTGGGAACGGGCCGACCTTGCCGTGGCGCGTGTTGGTCCGACAACCCTGGCTGTCGGAGCCTCCGCTGAAGTGGATGAACTGGTCCGCGTTCGGCTCGGAATGAAACTGGATTTGAAAATCACCGGTCAACTCTTCGATCGTTTTCAGGCACTCGATCGCGAGAGTGCGCTGCGATTAATTTCGCGCGATCCACCGGAGCTCGCACATGTTTTCCAGCCGATTTTTACGCCCGCATTACTCGGTTCATCACAACTGCTCGGACTTGCGCTGACGTTACAAAATCCGGTCAGGGCGAAGCTGCTTTTGAAATTGAACTCGCCGCAAAGCGCATCGGAGCTGGCACGCAATTTACACAACGACCCGCAGCGCTGGTTGCACTTGCAGGATTCTGAATTGTTGCTCTACGCGCAGCCGCCGGAAATCGAGCGACAAGGCACGAACCTCGAGCTGCGCTTCATCGTGCCCGAGAATAGTGCTCGACTTCTTCTCCAGCGCATTGCAAAGACAAGCCCCGCCGACATCGCGGCCCATTAAGTTGTCCGGCAATGAAATTCTTTAGTGCTCGCTTCGTTATCGTTGCGGCGGCGATCGCGACCTGGGAATCCGCAATGGCGCAGACCACCATTCCACTGGTCGACGTTAGGGCGGTCGATCCGACGATTGTCGTTGAGCTGCGTTATGCCGACGTAAATAATTTCTCCAAGCACGCATTATATCCTCCTGGAACATCTGCCCTTGTCCGACCGGAGGTGGCGCGGCGTTTGGCCGCAGCCCAGGCGTTTCTGCGACGCCATCAATACCAATTGAAAATCTGGGATGCGTACCGGCCGAGGTCTGTCCAGTTGCGGCTCTGGCAACTTGCCCGCAACACCGATTATGTTGCAGACCCTCGAGGCGGTGCCGGTTCGCTGCACAGTTGGGGCGTCGCGGTCGATGCCACTTTGATAGATTTGGCAAACAATCCGGTTAACATGCCGACCGACTTTGATGATTTCACACCGGCCGCAATATGGCGCTACCAAGGGATCGATCCCGGCATCCGCGCGCATTTGCGCCTTTTGCAGGCGGCAATGGGGGGCGCGGGCTTTTGCGCAATGCGAACCGAATGGTGGCATTTTGTGGTCGCCGATTGGCGAAAATACCTTCCTCCTGAAGATTCAACACGGACCGGGCAAACTTTCGGAACACGCTGGCAGGCCAAACTATGATCGAAATTCTCCTGCGCGATCTGAGCCAGCCGGAATACATTCACGTCTTAATCAATCCGCTTCCTGTTTACGGTCTCGGGCTGGGATTGCTCGGCCTAATCATCGCGTTGTGTCTTCGGAGCCGCCCAGCGAAGATCGCGACGCTCGCCATCGTGTTCGTTAGCGCAGCTGCCGCCTGGCCGGTATATGAATTCGGCGAACAAGCCGAAAATCCGGTCATATCAATGGCGGACACAAATGGACAAGCTTGGCTGGCTGCACACAAAGATCGAGCCGAGGATCTGATTTACTTTTTTTACGCCCTCGCGGCGCTAAGCGCGGTGGCTATCGCTGCGCCGATGAAGTGGCCGAAATCGTCCGGCGCACTGGCAATCGCCGTGCTTTTGCTCGGCGTAGTGGTTTTGGGAATGGGCGGATACATCGCTTATGCTGGTGGCAAGATTCGTCACCGCGAGTTTCGAAACGCACCGCCGCCAAAAAAATCGACTGCCGAAGAGCAACGTTAGATCGACAATAGCTTCGCTGGTGGGTGGCCCGTGACAACTGACCTGGATCGCGCCGAACGCAAGGTCGAAGACCTCAGCACGGCATTAAAAAAGCCGCTCGGCTTGTTCGACCTCGTCCTGACCCAGATTGTCTTTGTGGTCGGCTCGAGCTGGGTCGGCACGGCCGCCAAGCTTGGAACGTCGCATCTCTTTTTTTGGTTGCTCGCGATTTTGCTCTTTTACATTCCGCAAGCCGCGGTCGTTATTTATTTGAATCGCCTCATGCCGCTCGAGGGCGGTCTTTACCAGTGGGCGAAACTCGGCTTCAACGAGTTTGCCGGATTCATGGTGGCGTGGAATCTCTGGCTTCTCTCCATCACTGTGATTGCTCTGGGCGGAATGTTCGTGACGACGAATCTCTCCTACGCCATCGGTGCGGCCTGGATGCCGAATAGCAAACTCTGCGTGTCGTTCATCAGTTGCGCCCTCGTCGCCGGCCTGGGCTGGACCGGAATTCGCGGCTTGTCGTTAGGCAAATGGGTGCACAACACCGGTGGATTCGCCATGCTCCTGGCCTACGGCGCGCTCATCGTTTTGCCGTTCGTCAGTCTCGCGCGCGGCGAACTGAAGGAATATCACCCGCTTCAGATCGCCGCGCCCACGATGTCGATCTTTTATTGTTTCAACATTTTTAGCAAACTGGCCGTCGGCGGGCTGAGCGGATTTGAG
>CATPAW010000221.1 GCA_955652255.1 uncultured Chthoniobacterales bacterium
ATGAACGCGGTGATTTGCTTGCGCTCTTTGCCGTTCACCATTTTCGGCGGCGTGCGCGCCATGACCACGAGCACGCCGGCTTTGACGCCGTTCGTGCACCAAAGTTTTTCACCATTCAAAATGAACTCGGAGCCGTCCGGTGTCGGCTCCGCGCGCAAACTCATTGTCGCCGGATCGGAACCGGCATGCGTTTCCGTGAGAGCGAATGCGGAAATCTCTCCGCCGGCCACACGCGGCAGATATTTTCGTTTTTGTTCTTCCGTGCCGAAAAGCAAGAGCGGCTGCGCTACGCCGATGGATTGATGAGCGGAGACGAGCGCGGCGACGTTTCCGTCCCAACTGCCGAGCAGAACGGCCGCGCGCCCATAATTGAATTGCGACAAACCGAGACCGCCGTATTGCTTCGGCACTTTGATTCCAAAGGCGCCGATCTCGGCCAGCCCGGCAAAATTTTCGGCCGGAATTTCGCCCGTGCGATCGATCTCGTCCGGATCGACATGGTCGCGCAAATAAGTTTCGAGTTTGTGTAAAAATGGATCGCCCGCGGCGCGATCGTCCGCGCTTTGTTCCGGAAAGGGATAAATGCGGCCGAAATCGTAGCGACCGATGAAAAGATTACTCGCGAAACTGCCGCGATCGTCCAGCGGATCGCGCGACGCCTCAGCCAGCTCGAGCGCTTCCCGCTGACCCTTCGACATCCTTGACGTGTCGATCACGGAGGCAGCGGCTGGCTTTTGCGATTTTGCGCTCGTCTCTTCGGCGATTTGTTTTTCAGGCACTTCGAGCGGCGTCTTCATAAAACGTGGTTCCGTCGCGCGCGCGTTTTTTCAAAAGTACGCATGGCGCAAACTTCTCATCGCTCTGCGCGAGCCGTTCCATCTCATCGACAATTTTCTTCAAACCGAAATGGTCGGCAAACCGAAGCGGCCCGCCACAAAACGGCGCGAAACCCGTCCCGAGAATCATCCCGTAATCGGCGTCTTCTGGCGACTCGACCACTATTTCTTCCAGACAACGCGCCGCTTCGTTTACCACGAGAAAGATGAGGCGATGCGCAAGATCGACATCTTCGTTTCGCGCGGTTGAGCGCCGCCACTGTTCGAGCGACGCATTCGGCGTTTGCGATTTGCCTTCGTATTTATAAAAGCCGGCCCCGCTTTTTCGTCCGAGCAGGTTCGCTTCGCGCATTTTGCGCAAAAGTTCAGGAGCGTGATCGCGTTTGCCATATGCTTTTTCGAGCGTGCTCGCAATGTCGATCGTGATATCGACGCCGATCTCATCGATCAATCGCAGCGGTCCCATCGGCATGCCCCATTCCACAAGCGCATTGTCGATCTTGTCCGCGTCGACGCCGTTTTCGAAAAGGGCGGCGGCCTCGACCAGATAGGGAAACAAAACCCGGTTGACGAGAAATCCAGGACTGTCGCGTACGACCACGGGAAGCTTTCCGATTTGCCTGACGAATGCGAGCGAATGCTCTTTCGTCTCTTCCGAGGTTTCTTTGCCGAGAACAACTTCAACAAGCTTCAGCCGGCTGACCGGATTGAAAAAGTGGAGCCCGATCACGCGATCCGGTGAAATTGTGCAAGCGGCCAATTCGCTGATCGGCAGCGCCGAAGTATTTGTGGCGACAATAGTTTTCGGGCCAACCTTCATGGAAAGATCGCGGAAGATCTCCTTTTTGATATCGATCTTTTCCGAGGCAGCTTCGATCACGACCTGGACATCGCGCAGTTCCATCGGCGCAGTCGAGGCAACGATACGGGCGCGGCCCTGTTTCGCTTTTTCCTCGCTCATCAAGCCGCGCTTCACTGCGTCGGCGTAAGTTTTCTCGATACTAGCGAGGCCGCGATCAATTAGTTCCCGGGTCACATCGCGCAGTATGACGGTGACGCCGCGCGAGCTCAGCCATTGGGCAATGCCGGAACCCATCACGCCGGCGCCGATCACGGCGGCGTGAACAACTTTGTCGGCCGGCGCTTTCGCTGTTCCTCTCTTATATTTTTCCGCCAGGAAAAAATTGCGGATCAAATTGCGCGTCGATTCCGTTTCGCCAAGATCGACAATCGTATTCAGCTCAAGCACAAGCGATTCATCGACTGAAGTTGCCAGACCTTTTTTGACAACTTCGAGGGCGCGCGCCGGCGCGGCATTGCCGCTCTCCCGCGGCGCGAGAATTTCCTTGTCGATCTTTGCTGCGGGTGACGGCTTGCGTTTTCCCTCGCGCAATTTTTTCCGGGCAAGATCGACAAGTTGATCGCGCGGCACGATTTCATCGACCAAACCAAGCTTCAATGCTTCCGGCGCGGAATAAAGTTTGCCTTTCAAAATCACCTCGGCCGCGCGTTCCGGGCCGATCAAACGCGGCAGACGCGTACAACCGCCCCAGGCCGGGACGAGACCGAGCGTCGTCTCCGGCAAACCAATTCGCGTCGCCGGATCATCCGACGCGATCCGATAGTCGCACGCGAGCGTGATCTCATAGCCGCCGCCGGCACATGCGCCGTGAATCGCGGCCGCGGTCGGAATCTTCGACGCGGCGATGCGGTTGAAAATGCGCTGCCCTCTGGCGATGAAATCGCGCAGTTCACCGGTCTGCGCCTGCTTCAAAAGCGTCTTCAGGTCCGCACCAGCGATGAAGATCGACTTCTTTGCCGAGGAAATAATTAGACCACGCAACGACGCATCGCTTTCGATAAGATCGACATGTTCGTTCAGCTCATTCAGTGTCGTCGCGTCAAACATGTTTGCGCCCGATTCCGGTCGATCGAACGTGAGCAAACAGACGTGATCGTCGCCGATTTCGCGCTGAATCATCGAGCCAGTTAAGGTCGCAGGCATTGGAGTTATCTTCACCGCTTTTCGCGCAAATTCCAAGCGAAGAGGTGTAGCGCCATTGCGCTTCGGCAATCACAGTGTTAAAACTCGGCGGCATCCGCGGAGAGGCATCAACTTCGACAAGGTTATGGTCGGCAAACTTTTAGCACCCGAGATCAAGAGCATGATCGACGCTCGCAATTTCGGCGCGTTGCGCGAATTGTTTTCCGATTGGCCGCCGGCCGATGTCGCCGACGTGATCCTCGATCTTCCGGAAGACGAGCAGGTCATCATCTTCCGGGTGCTGCCGGCAGCACTGGCGGCGGACGTTTTCGAATACATCGGCATTGAGGAGCAGCAAAACTTGCTGCGGGCGATCGCGCACGAACAGGTCGTCGGGATTTTGAACGAAATGTCGCCGGACGATCGCACGGCATTGCTCGAAGCAATGCCGAGCGCGGCGGCACGCCAGCTCATCCAGCTGCTCACGCCGGAGAAACGCCGGGTCGCGCAAACGCTTCTCGGTTATCCGGAAGGCAGCGTTGGGCGTTTGATCACGCCGGATTTTATCCCCGTGCATGAAGATTGGACGGTGAAGGAAGTTCTCGATTTTGTGCGCGAGTACGGGCGGGACAGCGAGACGCTCAACGTGATCTACGTGGTGGACGAGCGCGGCAAATTGATCGACGACGTGCGCATGCGCGAGTTTCTGCTCAAACCGCTCACAGCCAAAGTGAGCGAGATCAGAGACCAAACGTTTGTCGCGCTGAAGGTGAACGATTCGCAGGAAGAAGCATTGAATCTTTTCCGGAAGTACGACCGCACCGCCCTCCCCGTGGTCGATTCCAACGGCGTGCTCGGCGGCATCGTAACGATCGACGATATGCTCGACGTGGCGGAGAAAGAAGCGACCGAAGACATCCAAAAGATCGGCGGCATGGAGGCACTGGATGAGCCGTACATGCGCATCTCGCTCTGGCGGATGGTGCGCAAACGCGCGGGTTGGCTGGTGATTTTGTTTCTCGGCGAAATGCTCACCGCCACGGCCATGGCAAATTATCAGGATGAAATCGCCAAGGCGGTGGTGCTGGCCTTGTTTCTGCCGCTGATCATTTCCAGCGGCGGCAACTCCGGCTCGCAGGCATCGACCTTGATCATTCGCGCGATGGCGTTGGGCGAAGTGACACTGCGCGATTGGTGGCGGGTGGCCAGCCGCGAAGTTCGCGCCGGTTTGTCTTTAGGCGGAATCCTCGGCGCAATTGGCGCGGCCTTGGTCGCGATTTGGTCGATGGTGGGCGAGCGTTATTTCCATCGACAACTCTATAGCCCGCACTGGCCGCTGGTTGCGATGACAGTGGGGGTCGCGCTGGTCGGCGTGGTTTTGTGGGGATCGCTTTCCGGCTCGATGCTGCCGTTTGTTTTGCGCCGGGTGGGCGCCGACCCGGCGACTTCATCCGCCCCGCTCGTGGCCACACTTGTCGATGTTACCGGTTTGATCATTTACTTCAGCATCGCTTTGCTCATTATGCGCGGGGCGATGCTTTAACCGGAAGCGTTTATGTTCTCGATTGGAAAGCTACTCGGACACGACGAAAAATTTTTCGATTTGCTGGAAGCGAGCGCGAAACAAGCTGACAGCAGCGTACATCATCTTGTCGATCTTCTGGGCAGATTGCAGGATAATGAGTCACCGCAGGACCTGGCTAAATTTGCGGAGAGCCGGCGCGAGGACAAACGCATCACGCAGGAGCTGACCGAGCACCTTTCGAAAACGTTCATCACGCCGCTGGAGCGGGAAGACATCCAGGAACTGGCGGCCGCGCTCTACAAAATCCCGAAGACAGTCGAGAAAATCGGCGAGCGCATTCTGATTTCACCGCAGGATTTGCACGGCTGGAGTTTTCGCAAGCAGGTGGAGCTTCTCGATCAAGCAGCCGAGGCCGTGCTCGCGATGGTGAAACAATTGCGCAAAGGCATGAACATCAAAACCGCGCGCGAGATGAACGACAATCTGCAAACGATCGAAGGCGAAGCGGACGACCTCGAGCTGGAACTTTTGCGCGACCTTTACCAGGGCGATTATTCGCCCAAGCACATCATTTTTCTGCGCGACCTTTACGAGTTGCTCGAAAAAGTGATCGATCGTTGCCGCGACGCCGGCAACATCGTTTTGCAAGTAGTGCTGAAGTACGCATAACTCCGCGCGCGCCGCGCAAGATCGACATGTTCACGTTCATCATCGTCGTGCTGGCGGCGATCATCTTCGAGTACACGAACGGTTTTCACGACGCGGCTAACGCCATCGCGACCGTCGTTTCGACCAAAGTGTTGACCCCACGGCAAGCCATCGCCATGGCCGCGTTTTTCAATCTCACCGGCGCGATGCTCGGTGGCGCCGTCGCCTCGACGGTGGGCAAAGGATTGGTCGACACGAACGTCGTCACCATGACCACCGTGCTCTGCGCGCTCATCGCCGCGTTTGTCTGGAACATGGCCACGTGGTGGTTCGGTCTTCCCTCGAGTTCGAGTCACGCGCTCATCGGCGGACTTTGCGGCGCCGCTCTTGCGACCGCGCGCGGCAATTGGTCCGTCATTAAATGGAGTACGGGTCTATGGCCGAAAGTTATCGTCCCAATGCTCAGCTCACCCGTCGCCGGATTCGTTCTGGGCGGAGTCATCATGTTCCTGCTTTTCGTCGCGCTGCACCGGTTCACGCCGCATTTTGTTCACACCACCTTTGGCAAACTCCAAATCTTCAGCGCCGCCTGGATGGCGCACAGCCACGGCACTAATG
>CATPAW010000222.1 GCA_955652255.1 uncultured Chthoniobacterales bacterium
CCGGGGTAGGGGGAATAAGCGCTGCGGGTCCATTCCCAAACGTCGCCAAACATTTGCGCAAGATGTCGATCCTGTCCGGAAGATCGACCTGGCTGCGGATGAAATGTTTCGCTTTCGACGAAATTTCCATCGATGTCGATCTTCGCGGCGGCGCGTTCCCATTCGAATTCAGTCGGCAGGCGTGCGCCGCTCCAATTGGCAAACGCGTCCGCTTCAAAATAACTGATGTGCGTGACAGGTTGCGACTCATCAACGGGACGAAGACCGGAGAGTGTAAAATTCCACCACGCGCCGTCGCGTTTGATCCAATAAAGCGGCGCTTGCCAGCGTTGTTCGTTCACCGTCATCCAACCCAGCGAGAGCCAAAATTCGGAGCGGGCGTAACCGCCGGCATCGATAAATTCGAGATATTCGCCGTTAGTCACCGGTCGACTTGCCAGGGAGAAAGCCAGGACAAGTGCGCGATGACGCGGACCTTCATTATCGTAGGAAAACCCGGAGCCGTCGTGACCGATCTCGACAGTTATTTCTTCGAACTCGGTGAACTTTGTCGGCGTGGTCTTTGCTGAGACGCCGTCGATATTGCGCTCGCGAAAAACTGGATAGAGCGGGTTTTGCGCAAAGACATGCTTGATATCGGTGATGAGCAACTCCTGATGCTGTTGTTCGTGATGGATGCCGAGAATCACGATCGGTTCGATCTCGGCAAAAAGTTCTTCATCCGCGCGCGAAATGAGCTTGTCGATGTCCGAATCGACGGATGAACGATAGCGGTGGGTTTCGTCAACAGTCGGGCGCGAGATTAAACCGCGCAGATCGCGGCGGTGCATATCGCCGGCGGCATTGTAATAGGAATTAAACAGATAAGCGTATTGCGGGACTTCTGGGCGATAGGACGTGACCCACTTTTTCAAAATGAACGTTTCGAAAAACCAGGTCGTATGAGCGAGGTGCCATTTTGTCGGGCTGACGTCGGGCATCGATTGCACGACGTAATCTTCCGGCGCGAGGCTCTGGCAAAGTCGCGTAGTGAAATTCCGGACCTCGTGGAAACGCGCGAGAAGTTGCTCTGCGCGCGACGGAATGCCGCGCGACTGCGCCGGCGCAGCCGCTCTCTCGTCGATCGTTGCGGCCGCGGTTGAACTCAAGTAATTCCGCCTTCCTGTTCGAGTTCTTCCTTGCGGGCCTCGAGCATTTGATCGTGCGCCGCTTCCTCAAGTCCGCCAGTGACCAGTTGCTCACCTAATGTTTCCTCTTCTTCAACACCGGGCCGTGGCGCGCGATGTCCGGAAGAACCTGCGACCACGTTCCATTCTTCGGTCATCTCGGTGTTCTGCTCAGTTTCTTCCGGAGGGCCCGGGCGCTCAATCCCCATTAATTCGCGGCGCGCCTGGTTCCAATCCGCATCGGTGAATTCGTCAGGGTTGCGCTCATCGATCATGGCGATCTCGCGAGCGCGCTTTTCCACTTCCTCCGGTGAAGGCACTCCCATCCCGTTGCCGTGCAGAGAAATTTTGCCTGCTCCCTCGTATGACTGTTCCTTCATACCAAGTTATACGAAATTAACGTGCAGAATGTTTGCGTAGTCGAGGAGATTTAAGAAATTAAGTGAAGAGCCAAACACGACTAATTTCGCTGCGATCCGGGGGGCACGTTGCCTACGACGAATACGGCGAGCCCACGGGAGCACCCCTGTTTTTTTGCCACGGTTGGCCAAGCTCGCGCACGATGGCGGAATTGACCGATCAGGCCGCGCGCGATCTCGGTGTGCGAATCATTTCTCCGGATCGGCCCGGTATCAGCGGCTCTGCGTTCCAAGCCAACCGGAAATTAATTGATTGGCCACCGATCGCACGCGAGATCGCGGATGAGCTTGGAATCGATCAATTTCATATCCTGGCGATTTCCGGTGGCGCGCCCTATGCCTATGTAACGGCCTGGGAACTGCCGCAACGTGTGCGGGCGATTGCGATCGTCAGCGGCGCGCCGCCGATTGGCGATCTTAGCGACCAGAGTGGATTGCTAAAACTTTACCGCTGGATGCTCGCGCTCTATCGGTCGCACCCGCACCTTTTGCGCGCCTTGTTTTATGTGGCACGACCGATCGCTTGTCTGCGTCCGCCAATTCGTTTTCGTCCGCTGCTCTTGAAATTATTATTGCAGCCGTGCGACGCGGCGGCATTGCGTAATGCAGCTGCATTCGAAGCTTGTTTTGAAAGTCAACGCCGCGCCTGGCGCGCCTCGGCCAAAGGCGTAATGACTGACGCGGAAATTTACGCGCAACCATGGGGCTTTCGGTTGGAAGATGTCGAGGTACCGGTCCGGCTATGGCATGGAAAGGAAGACCGGGCCTTTTCATTTCGCGTGGCGCAGGAAATAGCCAGGCGATTGCCGAATTGCACCGCGCGCTACATCGACAATGCGGGCCATTACTCATTGCCCATCCGGCACATGCATGAAATTCTGGCGGATTTGATTGAGCTGTAGTAGCGGGCGTGTCGCCCGCATCCGCATTCGTCTCCTTGCGTTTGCAGCTGACGCGGCTGCCTCTACAGTTCGCCGTGGAAGATTTCACGGGCGGGGCCATTCACGATCAACCGGCGCGGCGACAGTGGACTGTCGATCCGCCATTTGACGAGCGCGTTCGACAACTAGTTCGTGATTGGGGCGCGGAAAGGTCACCGGAGCTGATTGAGGAGATGATCGTGACAGCGCTAAAGATGGCGCGCGATCAGATGGGCGTGGCTGATCTGAAATTGATCAATCGTTCCGTAAAAGAGATGCGTTATGCGGCCAAGGTCTTCGCTCCATATCACCATTTGCGAAAAGTTGTTGTGTTCGGATCAGGTCGGACTTTACCCAGCGCGCCTGAATTTGAATTGGCCGAGGATTTTGCGCGCGAGATGGTGGCGCAAAACTACATGGTCATCACCGGTGGAGGCGATGGCATTATGGGCGCGGCGCAGCGCGGCGCCGGTCGCGAACACAGTTTTGGGCTCAATATTCGCCTGCCATTTGAACAACGCGCGAATGAGATCATCGAGGGCGACCCAAAACTGATTAATTTCAATTACTTCTTCACGCGCAAACTGAACTTCGTAAAAGAGACGCACGCGTTCGCATCATTTCCGGGCGGTTTCGGCACACTCGACGAAACTTTCGAAGTTCTCACGCTCATGCAGACCGGGAAGGCGCGCGTTATTCCAGTCGTGCTGCTCGATCGACCCGATGGGACTTACTGGGAAACCTGGATGAAATTTGTCACCGAGCACCTCTTCAAGCTCGGGTTTGTTTCACCGGAAGATTTTTATCTTTTCAAAATCCTCCACAGCGTCAAAGACGCGACCGCGGAAATCTCGCAGTTCTACAAGGTTTATCATTCGGCGCGTTGGGTTGGCGAAGAACTTGTCATCCGCATTGGTCATCGCTTGTCGAACAAGGCGATTGTCGATCTTAACGAAAAGTTCGCGGACATCGTGCGCACGGGGAAAATTGGGCAAAGCAACGCGCTGCGTCAGGAAAAAAACGAGCCCGAAATTTGGAACCTGCCACGGCTGATCCTCAAACCGCATCGGCGCAGCTTTGGCCGTTTTCGACAGTTGATCGACGCGATTAACTCGTCGTCACTTGGATGAAACAAACCCGGAAGCGACCGGGTCGGTCGGACGTTTCGACCCTGCTATTTGTGGCGGCTTAGCCTTTCTGCTTAGAGCAAGATCGACATCCAACTTTGCTTCCATCATCCGATTGAAAGAGAAATGGTCGCGCGCATGTTGCAGCGCCCTGGCGGCGCAACGCGCGCCGAGCTGGTTGTTCGATAAAAACTCCAAAATCCCTTTCGCCATCGCCTCACGATCCCCCGGTTCAACGATTAGCCCGTTCTCGCGGTCTTGCACGATCTCCGGAACATCACCAATTTTTGTCGCGACAACGGCGCAACCGCTCGCGAATGCTTCGCGCAAAACAATCGAGGAAGCCTCCGTCCCGAGGGACGCAATCACCACGATGTCTGCCGCTGCCAGAATATCGGGTATGTCCCACCGGTAGCCGAGCATGATGATTTTACCTTCCAGCCCGGCGTCTGAAATCCTTTTCTGGAGCCGTGCTTCGCGCCACCGCGTGCCGGTACCTTGACCCACAAAAACAAACCTCACATCCGGTCGTTGCTCCAGAACAATCCGGGCCGCCTTCATTAATTGCGTTTGGCCTTTGTCGTAACGGATCATTCCGATGTTAACAATCACTGGTGTCTCGTCGGAAAAGCCCAGCTCCTGCCGTAACTTCATTCTGTCTCTTCCGGGCGCGAATCTCGACAGATCGACGCCGGAGCCGATCACAGCGATTTTATCAGCGGGAATCCCGTTTTGTTCGACCAGCTGTTTTTTGATCACCTCCGCGTCAGCCACAATTTCTGCGCAGCCATGTTTATAGATAAAGGCGCGCCATTTGTTTCCGACAGGATCGGTGATGCAACGCGCCCGGACTACAGGAATCCCGCAAAGATAGAGGGGCAGAGAAAGCCAATGGTCTTTCGAACTGTAGGTTTTGATTAACTCGATTTCATTTCGCCGGCAAAAACGCCAGAGCCGCCACGAAGAGAAAGGATCAAACCGTCGCCGCAGCGGCATCGTGCGAACGCGGGTGCCAAGTTCGCCGGCTTTGGCGAAAACTTCGCTTTTCCTGTCGCATACGAGCCAGGCCTGATGTCCGCGTTGATTGAGCCAGTTGATCTCGAGGCAGGTGCGGTATTCCTGTCCGCCCCAACTGCGACTGCTCTCTACGAAAAGTATGTGCATGTTAGATCGACAATCGCGACCGCACGCAGAGCTGGAAGCGGGCGCGCTTCAGACACTCAGGCTGGACTGACCGGTTGTCGCACGTTTTTCGAGAATATAGTCGTGGATCGTATTGACAGTGCGAAGGGCCTTGCCCGCGACTTCGGAATTGGGCACACCTACTCCGAAGGTTTTCTCCATACTGACGACGAGTTCGAGTGCGTCAATCGAATCCAGCCCCAAACCGTTTGGACCGAACAGGGGAAGGTCGTCCGCGATCTTGCCGGCGGTCGTTTGGAGCATCAAATTTTTCACCAGCATCTCTTTAATGCGAGTGCGCAGATCGGGCTCGGACATACAGGCAAGTCGCGAAGGTGTCGCAGCGCCGGGCGCGCGTCAATCACGCGATTGGAATAGCCGCAACCCGGGGAAAATCGACAAGCGAATCAATCAGATCTTATCGGCTTTGTCGCCGGGTGTGGCCGTTTGATTCGGATCGGGGCGCACGGTGCCGCCGGCAGGCAAGTCCTCGATCCGCGCCACAGTTGATTGCGCCGGTTGCACATCTGTTTTCGCTGCGGCACCCTCTTTCTTCGCCGCGCTATGTAATTCGTCGCTAAATTCGTCTTTCGCTTTTTGGAATTCTTTGATCGCTTTACCCATGCCGCGCGCCAGTTCCGGCAATTTTTTGGCGCCGAACAGCAGTAGAATGATCAGCAGGATGAAAATCCCCTGTGGCCCTTCGAATATATTGAGGAGGTTTGCGAGCAGGGTCATACGTCAGTTCGAAGATCAGACCGAATCCCGAAGTTGCAAGACAATTTCGCCGGCTGCATTCGCGGCGCACGAATCCTGCTGGCTAATGAAAGGCGAACCCACGGCACCAGCCTGGCACAAGATTGACAGGCGCAAGCCGATGTGGGAAGAAGGTAATCCGCCATATGCGTCCCATTTGGAAAGGCAGCATCAGCTTCGGGCTGGTTTACATTCCGGTGGCCGTTTACCCGGCCACGCGCGAGGAGAAGATCAGTTTTCGTCAACTCCGTTCCACCGACCTTAGCCCGATCAAGTATAAAAAGGTCGCGGAGGCTGATTCCAAAGAAGTCGCGGCCGATCAAATCGTTAAAGGATTCGAGTACGAACGGGGCCGCTATGTTGTTTTGAGTGACGAGGATTTTGAGAAGGTCCGAATCGACTCCACTCATTCCATCGACATCACCGATTTCGTCGAATTAGAGCAGGTTGATCCCAAGTTTTTCTACAAGCCGTATTTTTTGGAGCCGCAGAAGGGCGGCGAGAAAGCTTACGCGGTCTTGCACAAGGCTCTTAGTGGGACGGGCAAGATCGGCGTTGCCAAAGTCGTGATTAGCAATCGCGAACACTTGGCCGCGGTAAAACCCGATGGGTTGTTCCTTATTCTCGAGCTGATGCACTTCGCCCACGAAATTCTGAGCACGGAGATTTTGAAGAACGGATCGGCCACGGCCGTGACGGATAAGGAATTGAAGATGGCACAAGCTCTCATCGAGAGCATGGCAGTTGCTTGGGCGCCTGAAAAATATCAGGACGAATATCGAACCGCGCTGATGGAGATCATCGAGCAAAAAGCACAGAATAAACAGATCGCGGGCAAACCCGCGCCGGCGCCTTCACCAACCAATGTTGTCGATCTTGTCAAGGTGCTTCAGGACAGCCTTAATCGGACTCAATCGCTTAAGCAGAAGCGTGCATCCACTCGATCGAGTGGCCGTTCCACCGCCGCACTGGTCAAGCAGAAGAGACGTTCGGCCGCTTACGGCTAAGCCTCGTTGTTGCTCGCTTAACCTGCACCGAACCTAAAGGCTTCGCTCCAAGCCAACGCGCCTGCTTGCGAACGCGCTCGGAGTTAGCTGCAGCGATTGGCTAGGCGTTGCGGTCATTGGAGTGGAAGTTATAGAAGCTCTGTCCGGTATTGTGGGGCGAGTGCTTCCGCCTTCGCTTTAAACGCCGCCCGGGCAGCCGCGTCGAGCTTGGGGGGCGGCGCCGTTCGGCTCGCGACGGGGACGCCGACGGCCCTGAAGAACTCTTCCTGCCCGGCAGGCGAGCACTGGCAGAGCAGCCGCACCGGTCGCTCGCTCTTGTTGTGAAACTCGTGCGGAGCATTGGCCGGGATGTTAACCGTCTCGCCGGCTCGCACGACCGATTTCGTGCCGCGGAAGGTGACCTCGATGTCGCCTTCGAGAACGGTGAACATTTCCTCAAAATCGTGGCGATGTGGAGGAGGGCCGCCGCCGGGCGGGACAAGCATGTCGATGAGGCAGTAGCGAACGGCGGTGTCTTCGCCCGTCAGAAGGATCGTGTAAGTGTCCCCCACTAATCCAATGTGAGGCAAGTTCTTGTCTTGGTTCGGTCGCGCAAGTGCAAGGTTCCGTTGGGGATCATCCGGCGGAATGGTCAAGCTTTCCGTTGTCATAGTAGTTGAGGTTTACGGTTTGGTTTTCAGGATACAGCGCGAGCAACGCCTAACGCCACAGCTCAGCTGCCGGGCCGGCTGGATGGGCTAAACTTCATGGATGGAAAAACAGCCGGCGGTCAGCTGCAGCGCTTGATTGGGCCCCCGAGTTAGTTATGTGCCACCATCGGTTAGCTTCCTCAAGAGATAAAAGTCTTGTCCACCTCCGCCTTCGATGAACTCGACGATCTCAAATCCTTTCGCCAGCTTCCCCTTTACATAAGCGAACTCGTGATCTTTGCAATCTTACTGGTCTCATGTCTTCCTGATTCATCTGTTTTAAAGAAATCTTCTCGAAGTTCGTTCCGGCGGGGACGCCGAAACCAGCACGCGAGACGCCCATTCCACTTGGCTCAGGGCAGGCTCCGCGCTACCCAAGATCACACATCGTAGTACATCGAGAATTCGTACGGGTGCGGGCGTAGGCGCAGCGCGTCGTATTCCTTTTGTTTCATGTCGATCCAGTTGGCGACGAAGTCCTCGTTGAAGACATCTCCTTTGAGCAAAAATGCGTGATCGGTCTGGAGCGCTTCGATCGCGCCGCGAAGCGAATCCGGCACACTGGCGATTTGGGCGAGTTCTTCCGGCGGCAGCTCGTAGAGATTTTTGTCGAGCGGATCGCCGGGGTCGATGCGGTTCTGGATTCCATCGAGGCCGGCCAGCAGTAGCGCAGAAAATGCGATATATGGATTTGCCGAGGCGTCCGGCGTGCGAAATTCGATTCGCTTGGCTTTTGGACTCGCCGAATAAGTCGGAATGCGAATCGCGGCGGAGCGATTGCGCGCCGAGTAGGCGAGATTGACCGGTGCTTCGAATCCGGGCACGAGCCGCTTGTAACTGTTGGTCGTCGGGTTCGTGATGCAGGTGAGGGCGGACGCGTGCCGTAAAATTCCACCGATGAAAAAGAGCGCCATGTCGCTCAAGCCGGCATAGCCATTGCCGGCAAACAGCGGCTTATCGTCTTTCCAAAGCGACATGTGGGTGTGCATGCCCGAGCCGTTGTCAGCGAAGAGCGGCTTCGGCATGAACGTGACCGACTTGTTGTGCTTCCTGGCGACGTTGCGAATGATGTATTTGTAATACTGCATCGAATCGCCCATCACTTTGAGCGGCGCGAACCGGACATCGATCTCGGCTTGTCCGGCGGTCGCCACCTCGTGGTGTTGCTTTTCGATCGGGACGCCCGCTTTCTCGAGCTCGATGCACATTTCATTGCGGACGTCCTGCAAAGTGTCGGCCGGTGAGACCGGAAAGTAACCTTCCTTCGGGCGAATTTTGTAGCCGAGATTTGGAAATTCTTCGCGCGCGCTGTTCCAATGTCCCTCCACACTATCGACAAGATGAAACGAGGAGTTGGCCGCGTAACTGAACCGCACGTCGTCAAAAATAAAAAACTCGGCTTCCGGCCCGAAGAACGCCGTGTCTCCGATTCCGGTGCTCTTCAAGTACGCTTCCGCTTTTTCGGCCACGCCGCGTGGATCGCGATCATAAGGCTCACGCGTGATTGGATCGACAATCGTGCAAATGAGACTGAGCGTCGGTTCCGCATTAAAGATGTCGATCCAAGCGGTCGCCGGATCGGGTATCACCAGCATGTCGGACGCGTTAATTACCTTCCACCCCCGGATGCTCGAGCCGTCGAAACCGATCCCATCCGTGAAAATGTCTTCGTTGTACTCGGTGAGCGTGGTCGTGAAATGCTGCCAGGTTCCGGGCAGGTCGGTGAACTTGAAGTCCACAAGTTTCACGTTGCTGTCCTTGATCATTTTGTTGACGTCGGAGGGAGTTTTTTCTTTGGCCATAGTGCTTCGTTGAAGGGTTTAAGCGTTGAAGTGTCAAAAAAATTAAAACGCTGAAGTGTTGAAACCGCTTTATCGCTTTATCGCTTCAACGCTTCAACCGATTTAGCGCAAGCGCTAAACCGCTTTCTCGCCGATCTCTTCCGTACGGATGCGCACCGCGTGTTCCACTGGAAGCACAAAAACTTTCCCGTCACCGATCTTGCCGGTCTTTGCCGCCGCCACCACAACGCTGACCGCTTTCTCCACCATGTCGTCTGCCAGCACGACTTCCACTTTCACTTTCGGCAAAAAATCGACCGTGTATTCGCTGCCGCGATAAATCTCGGTGTGGCCCTTCTGCCGGCCGAACCCTTTTACTTCGGTGACGGTCATCCCTTCGATGCCGAGCTCGGCCAGCGCTTCCTTGACCTCCTCGAGTTTGAACGGCTTGATGATCGCTTCCAGTTTTTTCATGTCGATTTAAACTTCGCGGCGCGCGGTCCCTTGCAATCGAAAGCTGAACGCGGCACGCGCTCTCTTAACAACACAACGCGACGGATGCAATCACGATTTTTCTGCGCCCAGGCGCGGAAATTTTTTGCCAAATGTGTGCGCGGTCTATACTGAAAGTTAATGCCGCGCGACTCTTTCGTTCATCTGCACCTGCACACCGAATATTCGCTGCTGGATGGTGCGGTGCGGATGAAGGAGTTAATGAAAAAAGCGGCGGAATTTAAAATGCCGGCGGTGGCGATGACCGATCACGGCAATCTTTTTGGCGCGATCGAATTTTACCAGGAAGCGGAGAAGGCCGGGGTCAAGCCGATCATTGGCTGCGAAGCCTACGTCGCGCCGCGTTCACACAAAGACCGATCGAGTTCGATGCGCGAGGCGGCGTATCACTTCACCTTGCTGGCGCGGGACGAAACCGGCTACCACAATCTCATCAAGTTAATTTCAACCGCGCACCTCGACGGGTTTCATTATCGGCCGAGGATCGACAAAGAGCTCCTGGCCGCGCATTCCAATGGATTGATCGGTCTGAGCGGTTGTCTGGCCAGTGAAGTGAATTCGTCGATTCAGGCAAACAAGATCGACAACGCAAAACAAGCGGCGGCGGAATATCGCGATATTCTCGGTGCGGAAAATTTCTTCATGGAATTGCACGACCACGGCATGGAAGAGCAGCGGAAATGTAATCAAGTTCTGCCGCGGATCGCGCAAGACCTGGGCATCGGTTTGGTGGCGGCCAACGATGTTCATTTTCTGAGGCGCAGCGATCATGACGCGCATGACGTCATGCTTTGCATCGGCACCGGAAAAATGGTGCAAGACGAAAACCGCATGCGCTATGCGCCGGAACTTTATTTCAAATCGTCCGAGGAAATGCGCGAGTTGTTCAAAGATTTTCCGGAAGCGATTACAAATACCCTGGAGATCGCGGAGGGCTGCAATTTAGAGATCGAATTCGGGAAATCGAAATATCCGGAGTATCCGGCGCCGGAAGGACTTTCGCGCGAAGGCTACCTGCGCCAGCTTTGCGCGAAAGGCTTACAGCAGCGTTACGGCGACCGCGCCACCATCGACAATCAGCTTTCGCAGCGCCTCGATTACGAATTGGGCGTTCTCGAAAAAACGGGGTTTGTCAGCTACATTCTGATCGTCTGGGATTTCATCCATTTTGCCAAAGAGCGCAAAATTCCCGTTGGCCCCGGCCGCGGCTCGGCCGCGGGTTCGATCGTCGCTTACGTTCTCGGCATCACCGACATCGATCCTCTGCAATATGGATTGATCTTCGAACGTTTTCTCAATCCCGAACGCATCTCGCCACCCGATATCGACGTCGATTTTTGCGAGGCGCGTCGCGGGGAAGTTCTTGAATATGTTCGCCGGAAATATGGTGAGCGCCGGGTGGCTCAGATCATCACGTTTGGAAAACTGAAAGCGAAGAGCGTAGTCCGCGACGTCGGGCGCGTGATGGGGCTGCCGTACGCTGCGGCCGACCGCATCGCGAAGATGATTCCGAATGAATTGAACATCACGCTGGATTCAGCCGCGGAGAAAAATGCCGAACTGAAACGCGCGATCGCGACTGAGAAGGAAACGAAGCAACTCTTTGAGTACGGCAAAATTCTTGAAGGCTTGTCCCGTAACGCCGGCGTGCACGCGGCCGGCGTCGTCATCGCCGATCGCGACCTGACTGAATACATCCCGCTCTGTCGCGATGTGAAAGGCAACGACGTCATCAGTCAATATCCGATGGGGCCGCTCACTGATCTCGGCCTGCTGAAAATGGATTTTCTCGGATTGAAGACGCTAACCGTGATCGAAGACACGCTCGCGCTTATTCATAAACGCGATCCGGATTTTTCTCTGGAGTATATTCCGCTCGATGATCCCGCCACATTTGCGCTCTACAACCGGGGCGAGACGATTGGCCTTTTCCAGATGGAATCCGGCGGGATGACCAGTTTGTCGAAGCAACTCGATGTGAAAAAACTGGATGACATCATCGCATTGATTGCGCTCTATCGGCCCGGCCCGATGGAACTGATCCCGGAATTTGTAAAAGCGAAGAAAGGAATTACGCCGATAAAATACCTCCATCCGCTGCTCGAAGAAATTTGCGCCGACACCTACGGCGTCATGATCTACCAGGAGCAAGTGATGGCGGCGGCGAGCAAACTCGCCGGTTACTCACTTGCGCAAGCCGATCTGCTCCGCCGCGCCATGGGCAAAAAGGACAAGGAGAAGATGGCGAAGGAGCGCAAAAACTTTATCGAAGGCTGCACCAAGACAAACAAAATCCCGGAGAAAAAAGCGAACGCGATCTTCGATTTACTCGAAAAATTTGCCGGCTACGGATTCAACAAGAGTCATAGCGCAGCCTACGGCGTCGTCAGTTATCACACGGCCTATCTCAAAGCGCATTATCCGGTTGAATTTATGGCCGGTTTGTTGAGTAACGAAATTAACAACACCGAAAAAATTTCTGTCTTCGTCGGCGAATGCAAACGCATGGGGATCTCCATTTTGCCGCCCGACATCAATCGCAGCGGTTTGAAATTCATCCCGGAATCGCAAAATGGAAAGATGTTGATCCGCTACGGCCTCGCTGCGATCAAGCATGTCGGTGAAAGCGCCATGGAAATGTCCATCCAGGAACGCGGGCGCGGCAGCGATTTCGCTTCGCTGGAAGATTTTTGTGGAC
>CATPAW010000223.1 GCA_955652255.1 uncultured Chthoniobacterales bacterium
ATGTTATCACCGACTGCTCGCGTTCGGTTTGGATGAAGCGAACGACCTCGCGGAAGCGTACGTGAAAACAAATTCACTCACTTCTCTTTACGATTCTGTTCTGATCCCGACGGTCACGCTCGCGGAAATGGACGCGCAACGCGACGAGCTGGACCCCGAACAGCGTTCCGCGATTCATCGTCACATCCACGATCTGATCGAAGATCTCGGCTCGGCCCCGCCGTCAAAGTCGCAATTGGAAGCGGACAAAGCGGTCGCCGAGCAAACTCCCTTTCCTCTCTCCGGTCCCATGTGCCGCGTGCTTTGCGTGCCGGCTCGGGCCTACCGTGATGAACTCGCGGGGGCGATGCTCGTGCAGCTGCTTCGGCAACAAGGTTCCGATGCCGAGAACGCCTCGGCGCTGCTAAGCATTGGCGAGCTCCTCGAAATGGCGGCGAAGTCGGATCCCGAAGCGATTTGCATCTCGGTTGTCACACCCTCCACCCTCATCCACGCGCGCCATCTCAGCGCGAAACTTCACGCTCAATTGCCACACGTGAAGATCGTGGTCGGAATCTGGGCTGCGACCGAAAACATGGCTGCTGCCGGAGAACGGCTGCGTTCTTCCGGTGCGAACGAAGTGGTGCTGTCCCTCGCCGAAGCAGTAGTGCAGCTCGCGACGTTTTCTGTTCCGATTGCCCTCATCACGTTCGTCGATCGCGATCGCCAGTGGTTTAAATCACAAGTCGGGCTGCCCAAGGAAATCGCCGAAGCGCAGCAGACGTCGCGTGAGTTTTCGGTGTGCGGCCATGTGATCGCAAACGACGAGGTACTCGTGGTCGAAGACCTTTCACGCGATCGAAGATTTGCAAACAACCCCTTATTAAGAGAGCGCGGCCTGCGCTTTTACGCCGGCGTTCCGCTCCGCAGCAACAACCTTCCGATTGGCTCGCTCTGCATCCTCGATGTCAAACCACGCCGAATGACCGAACGCGAAAAGCGTCTGCTGGAAGTCATCGCCGAAGATGTGATGGAGGAAATTAAACGTCGCGATAGTGTGGGTCCGCCGAGCGTGCTGGTAGCCTAAGCGGTGACAATACAAGGCCAATCTTAGATCGCCTTCCGATTCTGTAGGTACCTGCCGCATCTATCTCCCTCTGATTCTCCGGTCCCTTCGGAACCGCGAATCAAAGGGCCTTGGCTGTGAACTCTGCAGCAAGTCAGTAAAACTAGAAAGTTAACAATATGATTAAGTCATTCCTCATTGCCATGTTTGCTACAGCCCTCTTGGGTTCAGTGGCTTTTGCGCAAACATCCACGTCCTCGACAACTGTTGCTACGGGAACTAACGGCACAACGGACACCACGACGACAACAACCGAGAGTACCGGTACAGTCACGGAGTTTACTCCTGGTCTGCTGTTTACTCTGAAAACAGAAGCAGCCGAACCTGTGCATTACAAGTTCGCCAAGACCGTCACTTATGTCACTTCAGACGGAAAAGTGATCGAAGCTTCCAGAGTCCGAAAAGATTCGAAAGTCCGCGTTCATTACATCAAAGAAGGCAGCGACATGTTGGTTGATAAAGTGATCGTGACCGATCGCGATTAATCATCGGAAGCTTTCATTTGGCTGATTTCAGGCCAATAGAGCAAACTTTGGCGCCTGGCGGAGCGAGACATGAGTCCCCCCGCCAGGCGCTTTCGTTTTTATTCGCTGTCCTCTGGCTTGCTTGGCTCGCCGTAGCGATCGTGCGAAGGCGGCTGACCTCTGTTCTCTTCTACTTTAGCCTTTGATTATCTCGCTTCCCCGCTCAATCACCGCTTCCCAAGCGGCTTTGCGGTCTACCCGCCTCGTTCCCGGTCGCGGCGTGTTGATTCGCAATTTCCTACTTGCTCACCTGCTGCCACGCAGGTTTTACAATCCATGTCGCGCGCATCCCTGCGACTCCATTCTACTTTCTAATTTAGAATTTCGAATTTCTTCTGAGCTCTGCGTTTGTCTTCCATCAGCGACTCACCGCTGCGCTGCATCGGCTGCGGCCGCCAGAGAATTCAGCAGGTTAACGAACGCGGGAGACTGTCCTCTGAATAAGCCGTCCGCGGTGAAGGCGTTCACGGCGCCCATTGCGCTTACGTGTGCCGCACCAGTCGGCCGAATGATTGAGCAGGCGGGTAAACTTGTGCTGATGAAGTCGCACGGCTCGGGCATGATCAAGTTAGCCTGCATTTCCGGCTGACCGGTATGGAGGTCGGTAAACGTCACCGTTGAATTGTTCACGGAGTCAAAGTCGGTCACCGGAGTCGCATTGCCCGCTTTATCCTGCCAGGTCTGGAAGTGCATGATCTCCGATCCGCCGATACTGAGAATAATTTGCAGCGCTTCGAGGCTACTGGCTTTCTGCGCCATGGCCGCGTAGAGGCTGGTACCGCCTTGCTCAATAAACGCAAAATGAAATCCCGCGGTAAAGGCAATCGCCTTGATGTGATCACTGGGGTTATTTGGGTCGTTACTACCGAGGCCCTCCTCCCCTGGCACGCCGCAATTTCAATGGAGGCGGCTACTTTCTACTTTCTTCCCCCTTACCGTATCCGCAGCGTCGCCTTCGCGATCGCCTGATCCCCGTTTTTTCCCAGCGAATAGACCGTGTAGGTGCCGCCTTTGAGAGTCACGTGCATCACCTTGGTTTGACCCGGATTTGGTGCGGCCGCGAATTGCCGGTCAACACTTCGTCCCTCGACTTCGAAGTTTTGCGTGGTCTTGCCCGCATTTTTGACGACGAACGCAGTCTTTCCAGGCCCGAGCTGCGTTGGCATGTCGATCCTATTTTCCGTTATCGTCACGTCGACTCTGCGTGCGTCGCTATCGGGGGTGACGGCGTCCTCCACGGCATCGGCGGCCCTCTTCACGCCATGAGCAACCGTCCGAACGGCCTTTTTTGTTCCCCGCACGGTCGAATGCACAACGTTCTCGGCCGTGTCAACCTGCGCAACCGCGGTGGAAACCATCCCGGCAAAGACAATCGAAAGAAATGTTTTCATACTACATTAAGAATCGGTCTTAAACGGCGTCACGTCTGCCTTTCTTAACAAGACTTGATAAGAAGATTCGAACCTCTTCTGACATCTGACTTCTGATTAAGTTTCCGCTTTCCCTTTCCCATTCGGTTCTTTCCGGTTTCCGTTCTCCGGTCTCCGGTTTCGTGAGCTGCCCTCTGACTTCCTTGGCTCGCCGTAGCCCATGGCTCGCCGTAATTCCCAAATGAAGGCGGCTTGGCGAAGGCGGCTGACCTCCCACCTTCCTCGTCCACCCCCAAAAACAGAAAAGCCGCCGAGGGCATTCGTGCGCCCCGGCGGCTTCTCGAAACTAAATTTCTACGTTCTACTTCTTACTTTCTTATTATCCCATCCCGAGGGCATCGAGCGTCGGCTCGTCGATTGCCGCCGTCGTAGTAAGCCCCTGATCGGCCTGGTAGGCGGTGAGCGCCTGCCGGGTCAACGGCCCGAGCAATCCATCCACCTCACCCTGGTAGTAACCCATCTGCTGTAGCTCAGCTTGCACGTCCGCGATCACGCGGTCTGGCGGCTCAGAACGATGACCCACATAGATCGGTCCATCGTAGGCATAATATTCGGACGAAGGATTGTAACCCCATGCCGGATACCAGTAGCCGTTGTTCATATAGTAATAACCGCCACCGACGAGCTCGACGCGGCCGTAATGCGACCGGTACCAGCCCTGATCGTGCCGTTCCGGATGATACGAGCGGAACACTTCGTATTGCGGACCCTGCCAACTGTTGCTTCCTTCAATCCGATAACTCTGGTTGAACGTGACCGCGGGAACTTTATCTGGCCTCG
>CATPAW010000224.1 GCA_955652255.1 uncultured Chthoniobacterales bacterium
CCCTTAGACAACTGGTCAAGCTTTCCGAGCGCAAAGAAGCGCTCATGACCCAAATTCAGGAGATCGATCGCCGAATGGTGGGCTTGCAGAGCAAGTTCGGCGTTCCGTGGCTCAGCGCGGACCGCAGCGCCCCCGTCACTGTTTCCCGGGCGAGGCGGAGCCGAAATCGCCGCCGGCGCACCAAACGCGGCGCGCTCAAGGAAAAAATTGTGCGGGCCTTGCGCATCGCCGGCCACAAAGGAGCGACGATTCGCGAACTTTCGGAAAAGCTGGGAGTGCCGAGCGCGAATCTTTACGTTTGGTTTAACGGCACCGGCAAAAATGTTCGTGGGGTCAAGAAAATCGGCGTCGCGAAGTATCGATTAGGGTAGGGACAGCGTGCCGTGCTGTCCGCGGACGCCGCAGCGCGCCGTCCCTGCCATCACGCGGCACAAAGTTCGCGCGCCTGCCGGACATCGGCATCGATTTGTTGGGTCAGCGCGTCCAGGCTGTCGAATCTTTGTTCTGCTCTAAGATATCGGACAAATCGGATCTCGACATCTTGGCCATAAATGTCTCGATTGAAATCGAGCAGATAAATTTCGAGGACTCGCTCCGATTTGTCTCTGCTCACGGTTGGTCGATAGCCGAGATTGACGACGCCGTGATACAAAACATCATTGATCCGGGCCTCCGCAAAATAAACGCCGTTGGGCGGAAATTGCTCGCTGTGCGCGCTTAAATTCGCTGTTGGATAGCCGATTTTCTTCCCGAGATTGTCGCCGCGCACCACCGTGCCCAGGATCGTGTACTCGCGGCCCAGCATCTCCGCCGCCTTGAGGAAATCTCCTTTTTCCACCGCTCGCCGGATCGCCGTGCTGCTCACCACCGTCCCATTCACGCTCACGGACGAAATTCCAATGACGTTAAAATCAAAGCGGGCGCCGAGTTTCTTGAGAAGATCGAGGTTACCCGTGCGGTTTTTTCCGAAAGACCACTCGTGACCGACGCAAATCTCGCGCAACGGTTTCGAATTCCCGACAAGTTGCTCGACAAAACTTTCTGGCGGCGTGGATGCAAAATCTCGATTGAACTCGATCATGAGCAGATGACCGACATCGAGCGCGCGGATGAGTGCGATCTTGTGTTGCGTGGCCGTGAGCAAGTGCGGCGCCGCCTCCGGCCGCAGGACTCTCTCCGGGTGCGGATCGAATGTGACCACGACGGGCGTTCCATCCGCGGAATGCGCATGGCGCGCGGAGGTGGAGATGACCGCTTGATGGCCGCGATGAACGCCGTCGAAAACGCCGATGGCCAGAAAAATCGGGCCACGCAGTTGGCTCAGCTCCGGAATCGAGCGCAAAATTTCCATGATTGTCGATCCTGCGATTATGCGCCGCGCATGCGCGAAACTTCCGGCAGGGTCAAGATGCGCTTCAAGATTTCTTCGCGCGACGCGCTTTTGATTTCGGCAACGCTAATTGCTCGATCGACGCCGAATCGTCCCGACTTGGTTCGGCGCAATGATTTCAAATGCGCGCCGCACCCGAGCGTTTCGCCGATGTCGTGAACATAAGTGCGAACGTAAAAGCCTTTGCTGCAAACAACGCTGAAATCGATTTCGGGAAGAGCGATCCGATCAACCGTGTAGCGATAAACATGGACGAGCCGGGGTTCCCGCTCGACCACTTTTCCCTCCCGCGCCAGCTTATAAAGTGGGACGCCGCCGTGTTTGATCGCCGAAACCATGGGAGGCATTTGGTAAAAATCGCCGCAAAACTTTTCAAAGGCGGCGCGAACTTGATTTTCATCCAGCGCAGGAACAGGCCGTTGATCAATCACTTTTCCTTGTCGATCTTGCGTGCTGGTTGTGATGCCGAGCGCAAGCGTGCCGGCGTATTTTTTGTCCTCGCTCATGAGCAGGTCCTGGATTTTCGTGCCGCGCCCGAGCGTGAGCAGGAGCAAACCGGTGGCGATGGGATCGAGCGTGCCGCAATGGCCGACTTTTTTCATCTCGAGTTTGCGCCGAATGAGCGCGACCACGTCGTGCGACGTCATCCCCTCGGCCTTGTCCACGAGAAGAACGCCGTCAGGAGTTGCAGTCAACGACGTCACAAATTGCCTTTAACACTCGCTCCTCCACTTCAGCAAGCGGGCCGCGGATGCGCGCGCCCGCGGCGAGCGTATGTCCGCCGCCGCCAAATTTCTGACAGATCGCGCACACGTCTGCCTTTTCGCTCTTCGAACGCATACTCACGCGCACCTTGCCGTCAGCCAGTTCTTCAAAGAAAACTGCAACGATGACTCCACGAATGGCGCGGAGATGATCGATGAGACCTTCATTATCTTCTGGAATAACCCCAAGTTCCGCGGCCGTTTTCAGGCTCAGACTAAAACTGGCCACACGGCCTTTACCTTCAAACCGCAGTGTGCGCAGCAGCTCGCGCAACAATTCAACCCGCCGGCGTGGAAAATTTTCGTGAACTTGCTGGCTGACCGATCCAACATCGACACCCACGCGGACAAGCTCCGCCGCGATCTCAAAAGTCCGGGCCGTCGTGTTCGGATATTGAAACGAGCCAGTGTCGGTGCAGATCGCGACGTAAAGATTTTCGGCGATCGCATGATCGATCGGCAAGTGCTCGCTTTTGATCAGCTCGAAAAGAATTTGGCCGGTCGCCGGTGCGGTTGGATCGACATAAACCAGATCGCCATAGCCTGGATTGCTCGGGTGATGGTCGATGTTGATCCAAACTTTCGCCGAGCGGATGGCCTCGAGCGCGGTGCCGAGCCGATTTTGGATGGCGGTGTCGAGTGCGATTGCAACATCGACATCCTCCGGGGCGGAGGGTGGTTTAGTCAGAAGTTCCGCGCGGGAAAGAAAGGAATATTTTTCGAGCATTCCATCTTCATTCCAGACGCGGACGTCTTTGCCGAGTTGCTTGAGTGAAAGAGCGAGCGCGAGTTGACTGCCGAGCGCGTCGCCGTCCGGACGCACATGGCCGAGGACGGCAAAGCGTTCGTGCTCGCGAAGTGCGCTATTAATTTCCGCGAACGTGCAATTGGTCATGAACGTCTTGCAGCCACCGCGTAGGGGCGGGTTCGCAATATCGACAATGGTTCGTCGTTACTACTGACGCCCCATATGGCGGTGGTTACAAAACCCTTGCAGCTCATTTCGCCTTCCCCCGAGGCGTTTCGATCTCCTGCAAAATCTCGATTACGCGAGTGCCCCGCTCGATGGAATCGTCGAGATGAAAAAGGAGATGCGGTGTGTATTTCAAAACGACGCGGCGCGCTAACTCAGCTTGCAGTGCTGGGCGATGGGATTCCAGTTTATTAATGACGCTCGCGTCGCCGGCGGGTCCGAGAACGCTGACGAAGACGTGCGCGTTTTTTAAATCGGCAGTCACATCGACATGGTTGATGCTGACCAGCGCACCCTCGAACGTTATTTCGCGCGCGACGATGCTGCTGAGCTCGCGTTTCAGGACTTCGTTGACGCGTAATTGTCGATGTTTCATTTTTGAATGTAGCCGCCCCGCTCCGCCGGGGCGCTGGTGTTACACCCCACGGCGACAGAACGCCGTGGCCACAGCCTCACAATTTTTGCGCGATCTGCTCGAGTTGATAGCACTCGATGATATCGCCCACTTGATATTCGTTGAAGTCGCCGAGTTTGATGCCGCATTCAAGACCCGAGCGCACTTCTTTCACATCGTCCTGGAAACGGCGCAGTGTTGAAATTCCGCCGTCATAAACCGGCTGGCGTTTCCGCAGCACACGCGCGCGGCCCGCGCGGGCGATACGGCCATCGGTGACCAGGCAACCAGCGACGATGCCTTTGCTCAGTTGGAAGACTTGTTTCACCTCGGCGTGACCAATGACTGTTTCGCGATGTTCCGGATCGAGCAGGCCAGCCATCGCTTCTTTAATTTGGTCGAGCAATTCATAAATGATGCTGTAGAGCTTGACCTGGACGCCTTCGCGTTTTGCCGAGGTGACCGCCATGCTCTCGACCTTAATGTTGAAACCGACGACGACGGCATTCGATGCGCTGGCCAAAAGAATGTCCGATTCCGAGATCGGCCCCACCGCTGAGTGGATGATTTCGAGGTCGATTTTTTTGCTCTCGATCTGGTGCAACGCGCCAACGAGCGCTTCGAGGGACCCCTGGGCGTCACACTTCAAGACAATGCGTAAAACTTTTTTCCCATCGGCTCCTTCCAGCAAACTCTCGAGGGTGGCGCGCTGCGGTACGGTCAATTTGTCCGCGCGTTTCGCCTGCAATCTTTCCTCGCTCAAAGTTTTCGCCGAACGCTCCGATTCCATAACAAGAAATTCGTCGCCGGCATTCGGGAGTCCGGTAAAACCAAGCACTTTCACAGGTGTCGCCAGGGTGGCTTCCTCGATCGATTGGCCGCGATCGTCCATCAGCGATTTGACTTTGCCGGCGTAATCGCCGCAGATGAAAGGGTCGCCGATTTTCAGAGTGCCCATTTGCACAATCACGGTCGCGGTGGGTCCGCGGCCAGATTCCACCCGGGCTTCGATGACTGTGCCGCGGGGTGTGGCCGTGGGCGACGCTTTCAGTTCCATCACTTCCGCTTGCAGCGCCATCATCTCCAGCAGGTGATCGATGCCCGTGCCTTTCGTGGCGGAAACCGGACAGACAATCGTTTCGCCGCCCCAATCCTCCGGCGCAAGATCCCGCTCCTGCAATTGCTTTTTCACCTTGTCGATGTTTGCCGAGGGAAGATCGATCTTGTTGATTGCTACCATGATTTTCACGTGGGGCGCGGCCTTGGCGTGATTAATCGCCTCGATTGTTTGCGGCATGATGCCGTCATCGGCCGCCACCACCAGCACAACGATGTCAGTGATGTTCGCGCCGCGTGCGCGCATCGCGGTGAAAGCGGCGTGGCCCGGCGTATCGATAAAAGTTATTTTCGATCCTTTGTATTCAACTTGATACGCGCCGATGTGTTGGGTAATTCCACCGGCTTCACCCGCCGCCACCCGCGTCTTGCGAATCGCGTCCAGCAACGAAGTTTTGCCGTGATCGACGTGACCCATAAAAGTGATGATGGGACCACGCGGTTTGAGTTCCTCTTTCTTGGCAATGACCGGCGGAGGCGGCGCCACCACCACCTGCTCGACTTTGTGAACGCCGCCGCCTTTTTCGCGGCGCTCCATTTCGAAAACGAAGCCGTGGTCCTGACAAATTTTCGACGCGACGTCGGGTTCGATGGTTTGATTGATGTTCGCGAAAATATTCAAGCTCATCAGCTCGGCGATGAGCTGGTGCGGTTTCAAGCCGAGCTGCGTCGCCAATTCTTTCACGACGATCGGCGGCTTGATGTGAATGATCTTCTGTGGCTCGACTTCTGGCTCTACGGGCGCTGCCGGCGCGGCCGTTCCATCGACAGTTATACTTGGAGTGGCGGCTTGAGGTTCATTTGGCGATTCAACTTTCGGTGTTGGCGCCGCGGGCCTGTCGATCTTAGGTGACGCAGTGGACGCTTCCAGCGAAGCGCGTATACGCGAGATCGGCGGGAGGACGGCGGTCTTCTTTTTTACTTCACCGTCTTTTTCCGATTTCTTCTGCGTCTTTTTTTCGTCGATTAGGGAAACCCTCTCAACTTCGCGATGCGGCGGTAACGAAGGCGATTTCGCCGGAGCTTTCGCTACAGGCTGGTGCGACGCTTCCGTTTTTCTTGCCGGAGCAGTCGCGTGTGCACGCGCCGGTTTATGCTCTGTGGTTTTTTTAGCGGCCTTGGCTTTCGAAGCGGCCGGCTTGCGTGCCGCAGTTTTCCTGGTCGTCTTTGTTGGCATTGCTGTTCTGTAAAATTTCGCTCATGGCTCGAGCGCGTTAAAGCAGAGCCATCTTACTGTGCCACCTCTTGTCGATGTACCGCCTCGTGAATCTCCCGCGCTTTCGCTTCGTCCACGGCGAGAATGTCCACAAAATCCTTTACATCAGCATCGCGCAGTCCTTCCAAATTCGTGAAGCCGGATTTAACGAGCGTCACTGCCTGTTCCTCGGTAATCGGCAGGGCGCCGGCGAGTGTCTGGGCGGCTTGCGCAACTTTCTGTTCGACCGCCGTCGTGGTGGCGG
>CATPAW010000225.1 GCA_955652255.1 uncultured Chthoniobacterales bacterium
AGCTAGAAATGCGCCCACACGGAACTTCCCCGCCCCCCTTCCCGGTTATGCGTCATGCGAACAGCTTTGCCAGACCAAAAAACGCTCGCATCACCGACGGATATTTTGCGACTCGAGATTGTCGATTTTCGGCGTCTTAATGGCCTGACAGCAGATAACCGAAGCAGACCGCCGCGCATGAACAGCATCGACGATACTTTGTTCTGTTATTGCCTTCAGATCGGGAGTCGCGAACTTGCCATTGAGGTAAGAAATAACGGTTTCATCTACTGGGACGACTATCAGGAGCCGGCGGCGCATTCGTAATCCACAGGAACGATACTTGGAGATCGAGGCGTTTGCTGGCAGTACGAAAGCCCGTAAGCGGCTAAGTGGCGCGATCGACGAATTCACTGTTTCCTTTAAGCTTAGTCCCGAGCTCTTTGCTCGCTTCAGAGAGGCCGCTCGGCTCTTTGACAGTGATCAATGGACGAGTGCTGACGAAGAAGAACTCGACAAGCATCTGATTCCGCTTTTCTGGTCGGAAGTTAATCCCACCTAAGTCCTCCGCTCGGAGAACTGGGCAAAGCGTAACTAGCCGATGTGGTAAGAACCACCGCTTTGAACCCGACGCTCCACGCCGAATGATTTTTTGATAAACCGTCGCCGAAGATCGAAGTCGATCGCCAGACGCTGAGAACGTCGTTTAGGCATGCCGCCGAAACCAGCAGGCCGGCGGTCTGCGCTCCCCAGAAAATCCGTATTCATCCGCGTAATCCGCGGTCAAACAGAGAACTGTTGCTGAGCGAATCAGTCTGTTTTTTCTTTTTTATGACGAAGCCGATGTAGCCCCAGCGGCCCCATTCATAATGGGACGTGCGCTGCGCGTCCAGGCGTCCGGTCTTTTTATCGTGCGCGTATGTTTTCGCCATAAATTCGGGAAACGCCGCGTTCAAATGCACATCATGCGACACAAGCAGTCCACGATCGCGCAGCCGCGCCCAAAATTCGCGGAACTCCCAAAGCATGTGCCGGTAACTGTGCGAGCTGTCATGCAGAAACATGTCGATTGATGCGGGCAGCTGGTCGCGCTGCACAAAATCTTCCACCTTTCCGCGCAGAGGCACGAACTGCGATCGCAATTCGTCTGGAATCAAAGCACCCTGGTCGCACTCTTCGCTCCACTCGATACTGTACAACTTTGCTCTGGTAAGCCCTTCGTCCACAAACGCTTTCAAGATAAAAGCCGAAGACATCCCAATAAACCCACCCGACTCGACGACTACCGCCGGTCGCTGCCAACGCGTTAACGCGTAAAGCGTTGCGCAATCGAGCGACCCCATCAGCCCCTGACTGCCGTACGCGTCACGTCGCCCGGTCATTTCTGCCATGAAATCGCTTGTTCGAATTTCTGCCGCCAAACGCGCCACGGCTTCCCAAACGCCGTAAAAAGGCATCGAAAACGGCTCGTGCTGATTCGCCTTCTTCGCTCGACGCCACCAGGGCCGCGGGAGTCCACGCATTTTTTCCATCGATCCGAGAGGCGGAAACATTCTCCGACCTTTCAGCCAATGCGAATGTTTATTTCCTGTCTTCGTGAGAACGGAAATCAGATAGAGACCGATGGCACGGCAACTCCTTGAAATCTTGACCTGGTGGGGGCGAAGTCGCGCTTTTCTATGCGGCAGTGCTGTGCTTAATTCTCGGTTTCCCCCGTGAGCAGTAAACCAAAACAGCGCGAGACAGAGCTCAACTTTGAGAGTGCGATGGATCGGCTCGAGAAAATCGTCGAGCAGATGGAATCAGGCAAACTGCCACTGGAAGATCTGATTGTGCGGTATGAAGAGGGAATGAATTTGGTAAAAATTTGCCAGGAGCGACTTGCCAACGCAGAGCAAAAGATCGAAATCATCGCCCGCAACAGCACAGGCAAGACGATCGTGAAAGACTTCGAAGCAACTCCCGAACCGGCAGCATCGACCAACGCAGTTGCTGAAACCGAAAATACAAATGATGAAATCAAACTCTTCTGAAGCGTCTAAACCGGCGGCCGCGCCCGCACGCTTGCTCGACGGGATCCGTTCGCCCGCGGACATCAAAGCGCTCCGCGAACAGGATCTGCCGCAACTCGCACAGGATGTGCGCGATGAACTGATCAAGGTCCTTTCGCAAACCGGCGGACATCTCGGGCCGAATCTCGGCGTGGTCGAATTGACCATCGCGCTGCATCGCGTTTTCGACACGCCGCGTGACCGATTTGTCATGGACGTCAGCCATCAAGGTTACGTGCACAAAATGTTTACCGGGCGTCTCGATCGCTTTTCTACGATGCGGCAGTATGGCGGGCTCAATGGTTTTCTCTTGCGGACCGAAAGCGAGCACGATTGCTACGGTGCCGGCCATGCAGGGACGGCGCTTTCCGCTGGCCTCGGGATGGCGGTGGGACGCGATTTGCGCGGAGGCAATGAGAATATCGTGGTCGTGGCGGGCGACGCTGCGTTCACCTGCGGAATCAGCTACGAAGCGCTCAACAATGTGAAGGCTCATACCAAGCGCTTCATCGTCGTGCTCAACGACAACGAATGGTCGATTGCGAAAAACGTGGGCGCGATCGCAAACTACTTAAACAGCATTGCGACGAGTCCAACGTTCACGCATTTGCACGACAAAGCGCGCGGTTTCGTGCAAGCAATTGCCGGCAAAACAGCGGTTGAGTTTGCGCATAAAGTCGAGGAAAGCGTGAAGGGTTTGATTGTGCCGAGCGTCATTTTCGAGGAACTCGGATTGCGTTACTACGGGCCGATCGATGGACACGATATCCCATTGTTGATCCGGACATTTGAGTTTTTAAAAACGCAGGAAGAGCCGGTGCTGCTCCACATTCTAACGAAAAAAGGTAAAGGCTATGAGCCGGCCATCAAACAGCCCGATAAATTTCACGGCCTCGGCAAATACAAACTGGAAACCGGCGAGAC
>CATPAW010000226.1 GCA_955652255.1 uncultured Chthoniobacterales bacterium
TATTCAATCTGATAACGGCGAATCTCCGCTTGTTGAGAACCACGATGTGGAACAGCGACAAATAGGCTATCTCGCTCCGGCACAAAAAGTCCCGTGCGAGCGTCGTCCGCCGTGTCGATCTTAGTAATAGCTTTGTAGTTGCTTGCGTCAGTTTGCTCAATGATGTTGATCTTTCCGGTGCCGCAGATGGCATAAATGCGATGGCGCTTGCTGTCGTAGAAGACATCATCGGGATCGCCGGAGATGCCGATGCTGGTAACTACGTCGCCCGATTTCGTGTCAAGCACGACGAGCTTCGATGGAATGCGGCACCCGATAAATAATCGGCGATTGGCTTCATCGAACGCCATCGGAAAGACAAAATATTTGTCTTTTAATACGCAAAAGAAGATCGCTTCGGAGCGCGACATTCTCTTTGCGCCCCAAATGCGGGGACGAAACAAAAAGCCGCCACGTGAAAAACTTTCCCCCGGCTCGACGGAGTCTCGCCCTACCGAAGAAACGATCGCCCAGTAAAAGTATGGACGCGAAGTCGTTCATCGAAATTCATTCGCGAATCTGGCCCTCGCCGCGGATGACGTACTTGTAAGTCATTAGCTCTTCGAGTGCCATCGGCCCACGCGCGTGCAGCTTGTCGGTGCTGATGCCAATTTCCGCGCCGAAGCCAAATTCGGCGCCATCAGTGAATCGCGTCGATGCGTTCCAGTAAACTGTCGCGGAATCGACCTCGTTCAGGAACTTCTCAGCACGCGCGACGTCGCGAGTGATGATAACGTCGCTATGATGAGAGCCACATTTTTCGACGTGCGCAATCGCGTTTTCGATGTTGTCCACGGTGCGGGCAGCGAGGATGAGATCGAGATATTCCGTGGTCCAGTCTTCGTCGCGGGCGGGACGGAGTGGCTGGTAGCTGAGAGCTGAGAGCTGATGGAAGCTGTCGGGATCGGCACGCATTTCCACTTTCTTTTCGGCCAGTATCGGCGCGATCTTTTTGAAAAAGGGAGCTGCGATTTCACGATGCACAAGCACAGTTTCGATGGCATTGCAGACGCCGGGACGCTGCGTCTTCGCGTTGACCACTATCCGCACCGCCATATCGAGATCGGCTTGCCTGTCCACATATGCGATGCAGACCCCGACGTAGTGTTTGATCACCGGCATCCGCGCATAACTAACCACTGTTTCGATCAATGCCCGGCCGCCACGCGGAACAATGAGATCGATATATTGGTCCATCTCGGCCATGTGACGCACGGCATCGCGACCAGTCTTTGGAATGAGCAAGATACTGTCTTCGGGCAACCCCGCGCTGGCTGCGCCTGCGCAGAGCGCTTCGGCAATGGCGACGTTCGAGTGAATCGATTCCGAGCCGCCACGCAGGATGACTGCGTTTCCCGTCTTTGTGCAAAGCACCGCCGCGTCGCTCGTCACGTTCGGGCGCGACTCGTAGATGATTCCGATAACGCCGATGGGGACACGCACTTTTGAGATGTGCAATCCATTGGGACGGGTCCATTCGGCGATGACTTTTCCCGCTGGATCCTCGAGTGCGGCCACCTCACGAATGCCGTCCGCCATCCCCTGAATGCGTTTTTCGTCGAGCCTTAGCCGATCGATCATCGGTAAGGAAAGCTGGTCGGCGGTCGCTTTTTCGACGTCCTTACCATTCGCGCGCAGGATTGCGCCGGCGCTGGCGCGAAGTTGATCTGCCATGGCGAGCAAAGCGGCGTTTTTCCGCTGAGTGCTCATCCGCGCGAGCGCGCGCGCGGCGGCGCGGGCGCGCTTGCCGAAATCCAAGACTTCACTTCTTAAATCGTCCATTTCAAAGCAGAACTACTCGCTTGAATCTCTCATTTTCGCCGATCAAAGCGAGCGTGCCTCAGACTTCTCCGCCCGCAATAAGAAACAGTGTTCCGACTCGCTCGCCCGCGGCGATCCGCGGGATGATTCCGGCGCGCCGGCCGTTTGCGATCACTGTGGGAATTCCGGCAACGGTCGCAAGTTTTACGGCATCGAGTTTCGAGACCATGCCGCCCACCGAGACACTGCCTTTTTCGCTGCGAACGAAACGATCCGCGTCCGTGACATCAGCGATCATCGGAATCCGTTTGCCGGCATGATCCATCAGTCCGTCAACACTTGTAAGCATGATGAGCAATTCGGCTTCCACCAGCACCGCGACCTCGGCAGAGAGGCGGTCGTTGTCCCCGAAGCGCAGCTCCTCCACCGCCACCGAATCGTTTTCATTAATGACCGGCACGACATCCTTGCATTCGAGCAGACGCTCTAGTGTGTTCTTCGCGTTTTGATGGCGGGTGCGACTGTCGAGATCGCCATGCGTGAGCAAAAGCTGCGCAACGTTCAGCTGATGTTTTGCAAACATCGAGGCGTAGAGATGCATCATCTTTGATTGACCCACTGCGGCGCACGCCTGTCCCGTCGTCAAGTCGGGTGGACGCTCCTTCAGCCCGACTACGCGCATTCCGGCGGCGACCGCACCGCTGGAGACGATGATGCACTGGCATCCGCCGCGAACGAGTTGCGCTACCTCGGCGGTGAGACGCGCAAATTGTTTCGCGTCGAGCGCGTTGGCGCGCGGCCGAGTGAGAATGCCGGAGCCGAACTTGAGGAGAATGCGCCTGGGTTTTCTGGACATGCGGAGCTGCTAAGCAAATCGGAAAACGAAAGCGCGCAAAAGCAATTTCCGTGATTTTATCAGACCGCAATTATACCCGCGACAGAAATATCGGGGGAACCGGGCTCAGCAACCGGTTCTGACAAGGTCGAGCGAGAATGAGGACGAGACGAGCCGGAAGGGCCTGTTCGCTGCAACCGGGATCCCGGGGGCCGGGGGGCCGGGCATAAGGGCGACGCGTGTCGAATAGATCGGCAATCCCGCGAATCCGTCTCGCTGGAATCGCCTTGCCTCGCGGCCCTCTGGTTAACGCAACCAGATAAGCTCGAATCGCTACTCGCAGAGCGAAGCCTGAGCGACGGTGGGTTAATTCCCCGGATTCTCGTTTGTCACACAAACTGTGAAGCGAGGGAAATCGCCGATAACGCGCCAGCGATCCCGACAAACGTCTCGACGGCTTACGGCTATTTAATCTGCAGCTTGCTCAAAACTTATCGGCTCGCGACCGAAAGTTCTTTGATTCACCCGCTACCAGAAAAGCTTTGCGAGCAATGAATGCGCACCACAATGCGATTGTAGCGCGGCGGCGCAGGGAATTGCGGGATGTGACAAGCTTCGCGGCTCGCTGGAATGAACAGGCTTGGCGCATCGCGGTGTGCCTTCACGGGGCACAGCACGGCGCCGCGGCGCACCATCACCAACTCGAGCTCGAAACGGCGCAGCGAGCAATCACGCTCGCGAATTGGTTTGCAGCACAGCAGTTGGAAATTTTGAACGCCGGGCGCACACAGCGCAGGACCGCGCGTCTCGAAAAGCTCAGAGCGTTACTCATCCAGCAATACAACGGCAAGGCTACATTGCGGGACTTGAAGAAGAATAATGGCTTTATACCCGGTGAAACGCGCGAACTGGCAGCGGAGTTTCCTGGCTTGCTGGCAATCGAAACGCACGAAACCGGTGGACGGCCTAGCGAAATCATAAGCGTTCCAAAAAATTGAAAACGCAATGCAACCAATCGTCAAAACCGTCAGAAGCGTCAAAAGGTGTTTCTCGTCTTAAGTTTTGGGGCTTTTGACGGTTCTGGCGGTGACATGAGCCTAGAAAACTAAAACAGCAGATCGGTATCAGGGCTTGCATTCGCTTAAAATCTCTTGCCACATGAATGAACAACCGTAGGGCCCTTCTCATTCCACCAAAACCGCGTCCCCGATCTTAATCTTCGCTTTCAAATTGAGGCCATGAATAAAAAGCAAAAGTGTTTAATGATACTCGCATTAATTATCTTTATGCTTCTGGCTATTTACGAATTCACCGAAGCTAAGGGGCCGTGGGGTAGTACAGACTTTCATGAGCTATTCACCTGTGGTTCATGCTGGCCATTATCTATTCGGGGCTGTTCTTTGTTTTCAAGAGCAAAGCAAACTGACCCACTACCAGATTTCTAAGTCGATGGTCGTTTGTTACCTCGCCAGAAAACCACGGCGGCAATCACCATTACAGCGATTGCGAACCAATCCACGATCTGCCATGTGTCTCGTTGCAGATGTACGGGTGTAATCGGATTAAATAGCGCAGCCAAGATGCCGAAGATCCAAGTCCATCGTATGCGCTTCAGCTGAAACGCTGCAATCGCCGAATACGCGAACGCCGCACAGCAAACCCAGCGCAGGAGGGTGTAGAAACTTTCTCTTAGCCTAGCACAGATGAGGGGACACGATGAATGATGAATTGCCTGGATGCATTCGGTTTTCCCCATTCATCATTCATCATTTTCTAGTGTGGGTTTGGCCTGTTATTATCGAAGTCATAGTAAACCAAATGGAGTGGACGATATGTTGAAAAACAAGAGGCTCGCGGTGTTGGGCTGCGGCAAGCTCGGCGAAA
>CATPAW010000227.1 GCA_955652255.1 uncultured Chthoniobacterales bacterium
GCTCACGATCAATGGCGAGGATCCCGCCAAATACAAAGGCCTGCGTCCGTACGAAGAACTGACCACAATTAATCCGAACAAACGGATCAAACTTGAGACGGTTCCCGATCGCTACACCACCCGCATCATGGACTTGATGACGCCGCTCGGCATGGGCCAGCGCGGTTTGATCGTCGCGCCGCCGCGCACCGGCAAAACCACGTTGCTTCACCACATCGCCGATGCGGTCACCAAAAACCACACCGAGATGAAGTTGATCATTCTTCTTGTGGATGAGCGGCCGGAAGAAGTCACCGATTTCAAACGATCGCATCCAAAAGCGGAGATCATCGCCAGTTCGAACGACAGCGACATCAAGAGTCACACTCGGATTGCTCAGCTCGCCATTGAGCGCGCTAAACGCCTGGTCGAAGCCGGTCAGCACGTTTTCATCTTGCTCGATTCAATCACCCGAACCGCCCGCGCTTTTAACAATGCGATGTCCGGCGGCGGTCGGACGATGAGCGGCGGTATCGACGCTCGCGCGATGGAAATTCCACGAAAGATTTTTGCGGCTGCGCGCAATACGGAAGAGGCCGGCTCGCTCACGATTGTTGCGACGGCTTTGATCGACACCGGCAGCCGGATGGACGAGCTTATCTTTCAGGAGTTCAAAGGCACGGGCAACATGGAGATGGTCCTCGATCGCAAGATCAGCGATCAGCGCGTTTATCCGGCGATCGACATCTTTCTTTCCGGCACTCGCCGCGAGGAACTGCTGCTTCAACCTTGGGAGCTTGAGAAAATCAATTTGATTCGTCGCGGGCTCGCCGGTCACAAACCGGAGGAAGCGATTCAGCGTCTGCTCATGTTCGTGAAAAAATTCCCGACGAACACGCAGATGTTGAAAGAGATTCCTGGTTAACCTGTAGCGGCGGTCTGTCACCGCCGGTAACAAGTGCCCCCTTCATTACCCCAAAGCGGTCAGCGGCCGCCTTTACAAGATCTTGAGTGGGAGGTTCTTCCGCCCGAAGATCGACATCGACGCAAATCAGTCGAGCCGATTTTTAAATGGGTCGCACTGATCATGGATCGGTTGATCCGGATTCCGGGCGTAAAGCGCCGCCTCGGTCTAAATCCGATTCTCGATCTTGTCCCCGGCTTCGGAGACATCGCCGCGGCTTTAGTCTCAGTGTCCGTTCTGGTTTATGGGATCCGGCGCGGGATTCCGAAGGTCCTCCTCGGCCGGATGGCGCTCAATGTTTTGATCAATGAAGTTGTCGGCATTGTGCCGATCGTCGGTTCCGTTTTCGCTTTCTGGTTTACCGCCAACACGCGAAATTACGATCTGCTTCGCGAACATCTCGACACTCCGCGTCGCTCTACCACCGGTGACAAAATCTTCGTCGGCGCGGTGCTAGGCCTGGTCGTCGTTGTCATCCTTGCCGGAATTATCGGAACGTTTCTGATCCTGCAGGCGATCGCCAAACTGATTTCCGGTTAGCTCAGCCTGGCTTTAATGTATCGGTCGTAAAGCGCGTGAATCGTTTCGCGGGCGGCGCGGTATTGCTTCGCGAATAGATCGACATCTTTGTAGCCAAGTCGCTTCGCCAATTTTTCCTGTTCCTCCGGCGCTCCCGGCAATGTTGAAATATTCTTGTTTTCGAATCTCCGTAGCGCGGTTTCAATGCGCCGCAGCAATTCGTAGCTTTGAGTTGCGTTGCTCGCATCACGATCTGAAACCATTTTATTTTCCCGCAAAGCTATCAAAGCACGTTGCCAATTCGGCTCCCAGATGCCCGAGCGCATTTGCAACGCTTGCACCAGAAACTCGGCTTCAATCATGCCGCCGCTACCGGTTTTGAAATCGAGAAAATCGGAACCGCTACCGCGTTCGCGTCGGATTCGCTCCAGCATATTGTCGATCTTGGCCAAGAGATCGGGTTGCTGGCCGACCTCGCGCCAAATCCGTTGCACGATGTCGAGGTAGGCATCTTGCAGCGGCCCGCTGATCGGGCGCGCCCGCGTCAAGGCGTGGATTTCCCAAAGATGCGCTCGCTCGCGGTAATAGGATTCGTATGCGCCCAGTGGCGCGACAAGGGGTCCCTTCTCGCCGTCGGGTCGAAGTCGGGCATCGAGGGCAGCGATTGTTCCTTCACTGCTTGGCTGTGTCGCCGCCGCTACAAGGTTCTGCGCAGCGCGTGTCTCTTCGCCAACAAACAGCACGTCGAGGTCCGCGCCGTAACTCAATTCGCCGCCGCCAAATTTTCCGAGCGCGATGATCGTTACGTTTTCGCCGCCCAACAGTTTGTTCGTGAAGGTGAGACATGATTCGGCCAGCTCGGACAACTCCGCAAAAATGACCGACGCCTCCGCGACGCCGAGAACATCGCGCATAATGATTCGGAGCAGTTGCCTTTGCCGATATGCGCGAACCGGGTCGAGATTCGTCGCGTTGCTCCCGAAAGATTCCAACCGAGCACAATGTTCGGCGATTGATCGCGGTTGATTAAAATTTTTGTCGCGCGTGATCTCCTCAACCAATTGCGGCCGGCGAATCAGCAAATCGCCGGCGAACCGGCTGGCATCGAGAGTTTTGATCATTAATTCGAGAAAAGTCGGATTGGTGGCCAGCAGTTCAAAAAGAAGGCCCCGCAGTCCGTAAGCTTCAACGAACCGGACGAACTGATTCAAAACAGCGTCCGGGTCGGCTGTCTTTGCCATTTGCTCGAGAAGGGCGGGTCGCAGTTTTGCAAAAACCTGTTTCGTGCGCGGCGCCACGTGCGACGCCGACGTGGGTTTCAATAAATCCGCAAGCGATCGGGCTGCCGACTTTTCGTCTTTGAACAATCGCAGATCTGGCAGCGCACCTTCGGCCGGGGCGGA
>CATPAW010000228.1 GCA_955652255.1 uncultured Chthoniobacterales bacterium
ACCCGTCGCCGTGAGATAATGTTGCACCGGATCGGTGAAGGCGAAAAAATCACGCCCGGCGTTTTTAAGTCCATTGCGCAGCGCGATCAGTTCCTTCCAACTGTCCACCGTAACTCGCCAGCCGTATTTGAGATCGCCGGCGAGCTTTTCTGCTTCGATGCCAAGGTCGACAACGTCCGAGTCGCACCACACAAACGGATGGAACGGCTCAACGTCGGCGATTATCGATCCATCTCTCTCACGGCGATAAACTTTGACCGTGCCGGTCTCGCCGAGTTCGATCGCGACGATACGTGCGGTGGGATCAGCGCCAAAGAGCATCGTGTTTTTTTCGAAATCCATCGCTGTGCAACTACGCGGTGATGACGGAGGGAATCAAGCTTCTGTCATTCCGAGCGGAGTCGAGGAACCTCTTACTGTTACGCAAATCGAATTAGTATTGAGAGATGCTTCGACTTCGCTCAGCATGACAAGTATGAAGATTTGTTCATTGTCGATCTTATCATTGTTGATCTTGGCTGGAGCCGACGTTTTCGCTCAGCAGGAGCAGTCGGTGCAAAAGATCGTGGAGGGTGAGTTGCCGTCGTTGCTCGCCATTTACAAAGACATTCACAGCCATCCGGAGTTGTCGTGGTATGAGGAAAAAACTTCGGCGCTGATCGCGAAGGAATTGCGCGCCGCCGGATGCGAAGTGACGGAAAATTTCGGCAAATACGACAAACCGAATCTGAAAAGCTACGGCGTTGTCGGCATTATGAAAAACGGCGAGGGGCCGACCGTGCTGGTGCGCACGGACATGGATGCGTTGCCGGTGGAAGAGGAAACCGGCTTGCCCTACGCGAGCAAAGTCGTGACCAAGAATGACGAGGGCAAAGATGTGCATGTTGCGCACGCCTGCGGGCACGACGCCCACATGGCGGCGTTCATCGGCACGGTGCGCGCGTTGCAGCAGCTCAGAAATGAATGGCAGGGCACGATCATGTTTGTCGGGCAACCAGCCGAGGAAGTGGGCAACGGCGCGAGGGCGTTGCTCAAAGGCGGGCTCTACAATCGCTTCGGCAGACCCAATTTCGCGCTCGGTTATCACGACAGCGCATTTCTCGAAACGGGAAAGATCGGCATCTGCGAAGGTTACACCTACGCGAATGTCGATTCGGTCAACATCACTGTGCGTGGCGTCGGCGGACATGGCGCTTACCCGCACAAGACCAAGGATCCAATTGTGCTTTCGGCCGAAATTATTAATGCGCTGCAAACGATCGTCAGCCGCGAGAATAATCCGATCGATCCCGTTGTCGTGACGGTCGGATCAATTCACGGCGGCACGAAACACAACATCATTCCGGACGAAGTCAAAATGCAGCTCACCGTGCGCACTTATAAATCCGACGTGCGCGATCGGGTGCTGGCGGCAATCGATCGGATTACAAAAGATTGCGCGACCGCGGCGGGAATTCCCGCAGACCGCGCGCCGATTGTCGAGGTCCTGAAAGATCAATTCACGCCTGCGACTTACAACAATCCAGAACTGACTAAGCGACTGGTTGGGGTCTGGAAGAAGATATTAGGAGCGGAGAACCTGGAAGCGACCGATCCGACCATGGGCGGTGAAGATTTTTCCGAATACAGCCTGCCCGACCACTCCATCCCGGCGTGCGATTTTTGGATTGGCGCAGTCGATCCAGCTAAAATCACCGAATTCAAAAAAGCAGGGAAAGAATTGCCGAGTTTGCACTCGAGCAAATTCGCGCCCGTGCCCGAGCCGACGATTAGAGTCGGAATCATCGGCATGACCGCCGCCGTGCTCGAATTAATGAAGAGGTAGGGACATCGCGCTGCGATGTCCGCGGACGGCGCGGCGCACCGTCGCTACCAATCAAGATCGACAATCATTTCACGCGAATATTTTTGCGCAGGAAGGTCGGGACATCGAGGTCCTGGCCTTCGATAATCGTTGGTTCGCTTTTTTCGAAGCGGCCGCGCGTGTCCGGTTCGAATTGCAAAACTTCCTGCTTGGTTTGCACATATTTCTCGGCGGGAGGCTTTGATCCTTTCACCGGCAGCGGTTTTTTGTTTGGAACAATCAAGCGCGGCGCGGGAGCGGGCTTTTTGATTTCGGGTTCCGGCTCGGCCGGCGGTGTTTCAATCGGCGCCGGTTCTTCAAGCGGAATTAAATTTTCTGAAACGGGACCGGCTTCGACATTCGCCGGCTCCGGTTCGCCACGGGACCAGTCCGTCCGACTGGCGGACAAGATGTCGATCTTGGGTTGCGGTTGCGGAGGTTGCTCCCAAATCGGCGGCGGCGGGGCGAGAATTGGCTCGTTCGTTGAGGATATTGTTTGCGACGCACCTTCGCCATCTGCGGCAAGCGAACTGATGATCGTTACGCTCAAGCGGTTTCCCATCCTGCCGTCCACGGCGGTACCGAAAAGAATTTGCGTGTGGTCGTTCACGTGACGTCCCAGTTCCTGCATCAGGATTTCCACTTCAGATAACGTCATGCCCGGTCCGCCCGCGACTTGCACGAGCACATGCGCCGCGTCGGCGAGCATTTTGCCTTTGTCCATGAGCGGATTTTTCAGCGCCTGCTTGAGCGCGTCGTGTGCGCGGTTGTCGGAATCGGACTCACCGAATCCAAACAAGCAACGGCCATTGTCGCTGCGCAACGCTCTGAGCAGATCATCGAAGCCGATGCGGATGAGGCCGGGACGTTGAATCAAATTTACAATCGAGCGCAGGCTTTGACTGATGGTGATGTCGGCGACGGCGAATGCCTGATGAATGCCGGCCTTCGGCGCGACCATGTCACCCATCCGATCGTTCTCGAAACAGATAACAGCGTGCGCAATTTCGTTCAGTCGGGCGAGCGCCTCCTGCGCTTGCGTGCCGCGGCGTTTGCCCTCGAACGAAAATGGGAGCGTGGCGAAAGCGATGACGAGTGAGCCGGCTTCGCGCGCGAGGTGCGCGACCAGAGGCGCCGCCCCGGAACCGGTCCCGCCGCCGAGGCCCGCGCAGATAAAAATAATGCGCGCATCGACAAGTGCCTGGCGGATTTCGTCGGCCGATTCCACCGCCGCCTGATAACCAAGTTCGGGATCGCCGCCCGCGCCGAGGCCGCGCGTGACCGAGCGGCCGAGCTGCACTTTGCACGCCGCCACCGAACTGGCGAGCGATTGCACTTCGGTATTGATCGCAATGAGATCGCCTTTTTCCATTCCGTCGAGCACGACGCGATCGAGCGCGTTCGAGCCGGCGCCACCGACGCCCACGACTTTGATTGGGATAATTTCTTCTTCCCGTTCCGGCAGGGTGTAGTTGTGGCCGAGCTGAATCATTTTGTCACGTTGTCGATCTTGTAATTGTCAATGTTGTTCATCGGATGCCGCTGAAAAATTTTCCGAGGATTCGGCCGAAGCCGCGGCGCGGCCGGTCCGCCTGCACCGCTTGCGCGTATTTGATTAGTCCGATCCCGGTGGAAAATTGCGGGTTTTCGAACGCGGAAGTGAGTCCGGACATGGTTTGCGCGTGCGCGACGTGCGCTGGCATTTCGAAAACCTCACTCGCGAGGTGATCAATGCCGTTGAGAAGACTGCATCCACCGGTGATGAAAATGCCGGCGCCGATGTAGTTAATGAATGGTTCCTGCTCGAGCTGACGCTTGAGCAGCTCGAAACTTTCGCGCAGACGTAGGTGAATGATTGTGTTGAGCGTTTCGCGCTCGACCTCCTTGCCCGCGAAACCGGAATCGTCTTTCAACAAAATCGTTTCGCCGGGGAGACAATTGCCGAGAATGACGCTGCCTTCCTCGATCTTGAGTTTTTCCGCCCGGGTCATTGGGATGCGCAGTCCCATCGAGATGTCGTTGGTGATGTGATCGCCGCCGAGCGCGAAAACGCCGCTTTGTTTCACCGCTCCATCGACATAGAGAATGTAATCGGTCGTGCCGCCGCCAATATCGACAACGAGCGCACCCAGATTTTTTTGGTGCTGGGTGAGCACGACCTGGGCGGAAGCAAGCGCGCTGAAGACAACGTCCTCGACATCGAGCGGCAGCTCTTTCACGCACCGGATGGTGTTTTGAATGCGGGTGCGGACCCCGTGGACGATGTGAAAATCGGCTTCCAGTTTTTGCCCCAGCATGCCGACGGGATTGAGCACGCCGTCCTGTCCATCGACATGGTAATGCTGGATGATCGAATGCAGGAAGGCGTTTTGCGCCGGTATGCTCACCTCGCGCGCGTTGATTTTTACATCCTCGATGTCTTGCTCGTCGATCTCATCCCGTTCCTCCGG
>CATPAW010000229.1 GCA_955652255.1 uncultured Chthoniobacterales bacterium
GCCGGCGATCTCAAATACGGCTGGCGAGTTACGGTGGACAGTTGGAAGGAACTGATCGCGCTGCGCAATGGACTTAAAAACGCCGGGCGTGATTTTTTCGCCTTCACCGATCCGGTGCAACATTATCTCACGGCGACGGGTCGCACGTTGTTCAAAGATTTGCCGTTCGAAGAACTGAAGCGGATACAAGTCGAAGTGCTGTCATTTTCGGATGACTCCAACGATCACCTCATGAGCATCGCGCTCGCAGATAATTCCGGCTGGGAAGACGTGCTGATTGTCGATCCAAAAGACGTCGAGGAATCTGAGAGAAGCGTGCTCAAGAAACTCGCCAGTCTCATCAAAGAGCGCGATCCGGATGTGATCGAGGGTCACAACTTGTTTCGCTTCGATCTGCCGTATCTGGTCGCGCGGGCAACGAAAACGAAAACAAAACTCGATTGGGGACGCAGCGGCGGATTCTTGCGGTCGCGCCCGTCGCGGCTGCAAATCGCAGAGAAGACGATCGATTACCCGAAGTTCACGATCGATGGTCGCCATTTCGTTGACACATTTTTGCTGGCGCAATTTTACGACGTTGGAATGCGCACCTTGTCTGGCTTTGAACGCGCCGACGTAGCGAGGCATTTTGGTTTTTGCGACCGCGAAGAGCTTTCCGCGCTTACCGGCAAGGAATTGCAGCGCGCCTACATCGACAACGACGAACGATTTCGTCAGCGCGCGTTGTGCGCGGTGCGCGAGACGCGCTCTGTCTCCGAACTTTTAAGCCCAAGTTATTTCATCCAGGCGCAGATTTTTCCCTACAACTACCAGGAAGTGATCGTGCGCGGCAACGCCACGCGGATCAACGCGCTTTTCCTGCGCGAATATTTCCGGCAGCGCCATTCCATTCCGGAAATGCCGATGGTGCGCGGCTTCGAGGGCGGCTACACCGACATCTTTTTCACCGGCGTTGTGCGTAACGTCTGGCATTGCGACGTCGCCTCGCTTTATCCGTCGATCATGTTGCAGTTCGATTGTTTTCCGGTGACCGACCAGCTGCAAATCTTTCGCCATTTGCTCACCGATCTCCGCACGTTTCGATTGGAAGCGAAGGCGAAAATGCGCGCCGCAAAAGATCGGGCGACGGAGCGGCATTTTCACGCGCTGCAAAACACGTTCAAAATTCTAATAAACAGCTTCTATGGCTATTTGGGCTTTGCTCAGGGACACTTTGCCGATTTCGATGCGGCCGCGCGCGTCACGCAGGTCGGGCGCGATTTGTTGAAAAAAATGATCGATTGGCTGAATGGGCAGGACGCGCAAGTGATCGAGGTCGATACCGACGGAATTTACTTTGTTCCGCCGGACAAGATCGACATCGATGAGTTGCGCAAACGTTTGGCCAAAGAATTGCCGCCCGGCATCGAAGTCGAGTTCGACGAGCAATTCGACGCCATGTTCAGTTATAAGGCGAAAAATTACGCGCTGCTCACGCGTGACGGTAACGTCATTATTAAAGGCGGCGCGCTCAAATCGCGCGGGCTGGAAAAATTCCAGCGCGTTTTTCTTGAGGAAATGATCAAGCTCCTGATGCAGGGCAAACCGGAAGCGATTGTCGATCTTCGCAACGAGTTTGAGAAGAAAATCCGTGACCGTGAATGGAAGATCGACATGTTGATGAAGACGGACACGCTCCAGGATTCGCTCGAAAAATATCGCGCAAAAATCGCCGGATCGGCGCGCAACCGTGCCGCCGCTTACGAGCTCGCCCTGGCCAGCGGCCGTAATTATCGTCCTGGCGAGCAGATCAGTTACTACATTACCGGCACGATCAAGAAACTCGCCGCCTACGAAAACGCCAAGCTCGCCTCAAATTTCGATCCGCAAAATCGCGACGAAAACATCGACTACTACATCGCCAAGCTCGACGAGCTGGTGAAAAAGTTTGCGAATCTGAAAGAGACTTCAACGAAACAGGAGACACTGGCGCTATAACTATGCCGGTTCCGGCGCAACGATGTCGCCGAGTGGAGCTGCGTCTGCACGCTCCTTGGCATGCGCGAACGCTCGTTGTTTGCGACCCAGCCATAAACTCAGGACGCACCAAATCGCCGCCAACGGCGCGGCGACAAATGAAATTCCGGTCAGGCCAAGACCGAACCATTTCAGGACGGGATACGACCACGCGCCGATCTGATCGCCCGCGCGATAAACGAACGTGTCCATGAAACTCTTCGCTTTGTATTTGTCCTCACGTCGCAAAACTGTGAACAAAACTTCGCGGGCCGGACGCGAGACGGCGTAGTTTCCGGCGCGTCGCAACGTTTGAAACACGACGAGCAGCGAAAGGACGGGAGTGATTCCCATCCAGAGAAAGCCGATCAAGCTGATGACAGGCAAGAGTGCGAGCGTCATTCCAACACCGAGCCATTTCAGCAAACGCCCGGTCAGGAAGATTTGAATGCCAATCGTAAGCGCGTTCACGGACAGATCGACCCACGCGAAAAAGGCGGTGCGCGCGGCGCGATCGTGAAATTGATGCGCGGTGATATCGGCTTGCTGAAAATAAACGAGGGTCGATGTGATCGCGTGTAGCAGCATGAACGCGCAAATGCCGAGTAGATAAGGCGAACGAAACGCGTGCGAGATTCCCGACCAAACACCGCCGCCGATCGGTTTCTCTTGCTTGGGCAGATGTGGATCTTGTGCTGGCCGATCTTGCCGATGAAAATCTACGGGAAAAAATCGGACGCATTGCGCGGCGATTTCGAGCATCGCGGCGGAGATGAGCAGCAGATTCACGGTGCCGAGTTTTTTCACGAGCGACGCTGTCACGAAGCCGCCACAGATTCCGCCGAGCGTGCCGCCGACGCTGATGAAACCGAAGAGGCGCTTGCCCTGGTCGCTGTTGAACAGATCGGTCATGAACGCCCAAAAAACAGTGACGACGAACAGATTGAAGACGCTGACCCAGACGTAAAACGCGCGACCGACCCAGATATTTTGCGCGGGCGGGAGCGTGCGCATCAGAACGAAAAAGATGATGAGATTCGCGATAAAGAAGCGATAGGCAATCGGGATGAATTTTCGCCGCGCCATGCGCGCGACAATGGCGGAGAAAAGGGCGTTCGCGATGAGCATCGTGACGAGCGTGGCCGTGAACATCCACGAGAGATTTTCCAGTCCTTCTGCGCCGATGTTGTCGCGGATCGGGCGGATGACGTAGTAACCGCCGAGGACAACGAAATTGAAAATGAACCCGAGCCAGAGCGCGCGGAGTTCATGCGGGCGAACATCGACGATCTTGTCGAAGAGCCGTTTTATCTTTGTTGTTTGTGCCACGCGGTGAGAACTTCGGCTTCGCGTTCGGGCGCGAAACCGGCGCGCAAATGCGATTGTCGATCTTGCAGTTGCGATTTGAACCAGGCGAGCGTGTCGCGTGCCGTATCAGCAAGTGGACGGAAGGTCAGGGCTTTCGCGAGCGCGTGACTGATGTTGGTTCGTGCCAATCCAGGTTCGTCGCCTGCCCAGACCGGCATGTCCGACCACGCTTGGACGTTTTGTTGCTTGAGAAACTTAGGATTTGCCCACGTGAAATTCGCGTTCGAACTGAGCGCGGTTTTAATTCCGGCGAACATGTCGCCGATGACGAGCGGTTTGGCCGGTCCGGTCACATTGTAAATTCCGGTCTCGCGGTTTTCGACCATCCGGGTCGTCCACTCAGCAAGATCGCGCGCATCGATAAATTGCACCGGATCAGTCGGTGTGCCGGGCGCGAGCACCTCGCCGCCACGATCGATCCGCACCGTCCAGTAAGTAAAACGATCGGTTTCGTCGCCCGGTCCAACGATTAATCCCGGTCGAATGACCAGCGTTTTTCCAGGAAACCATTTCTCGGCTTCCTTTTCCGACAAAGCCTTGAGCGGTCCGTAAGTTTTGTATCCCGAGGCTTTCATCGCATCGAGCGTCTCCTTGAATGCGTCGGGGCCGTCGTATTGGGCGGGCGGCGCGTTTTCATCCACGCCTTTGCTCGTGTCCGCATAAACGGAAATCGTTGAAATGAAGACGTAGCGATCGACGTTACCCTTCAAAATTTGCGCCGCGTCGCGCACCCAAGCAGGCAAACTCGTCGGATTGTCGACCGCGACATCCCACTGCCGATCTTTCAACGCGTCGAGGTGACCGTTGCGATCACCGATCAATTGCTCGACGTCTTCCGGCAATTCGCCCGGATGCCTCTTGTCGCGATTGAAAACGGTGACGTTGTGTCCGCGACGGAGCGCGTAGCGCACTTGAAACGGTCCGCTAAATCCGCTGCCGCGAAGAATGAGAATACGCAATGGTTTCACGAATTTTTGCGCGAACAAAGTTGTCGATCTTGCGCCAAGAGCAAATGAGCCACCGGCCACGGCGGAAATTTTAATGAAGTGACGGCGAGTCGTTCTGCTCATGGTTTGGCTTTTACGAACGCAGGTTTATTCTTTTGTTCAATAGTCGGCTCGACCGAGTCTTGCCCTACCGATGATAGAAAAGATTTCGCGACGAGAAGCCGCCAGATTGATCGGCGTAAGCGCAGCCGGTTTGCTTCTGCCGATTAATGGGGTGCACGCGCAGACGAAAAGCGAATCATCAGCGATGCTGATGCGCGCGATTCCGTCATCCGGCGAAAAACTTCCGGTTATCGGGCTCGGCACCTGGCGGACGTTTGACGTCGATCCGGCGTCCGTCGCGATCAAACAGCTGGAAGAAGCTCTTTCCGCATTTGTGAAACTGGGCGCGCGCGTGATTGATTCATCGCCCATGTACGGGCGCTCCGAAGAAGTGATCGGCGATTTAATCGC
>CATPAW010000230.1 GCA_955652255.1 uncultured Chthoniobacterales bacterium
AAACCGATGATTACTGCCTTGGGGCGTTTTTTCACTTCGCGGTGATGGTTCGGGTCAAAGTCGTCTCCACAGTGATCAAAGATCGTTAATGTTCATGGTTTCTATTAAAATTCTGCAAAAGGAGCAAGCAAATCACTATCGGTCGCTGATAAATTTTAGCGCTTGGGGGGTATCGCAAAGGACGAGGTCAGCGCCCTGCCCTCCATATCTTGCGGAACCGGTAAGCCCAATAATTGCAAGATCGTTGGCGCAATGTCGGTGATCCGCAGCCCTTCGATTCGCCGTCCACCTGAAATCCCACCTCCCGCTGGCCGAAAAAGGAAAATTCCATTCTCCGCGTGGTTGGCCCCATCCGGTCCAGTGTCGTTCTCAAAGGTATGTATTCTTCCGTTGCCGACGGTACCGACAGATCGCCAATAAAGACTGCCGAAATAAACGATCAAATCCGGCGCCACGCCACGAACCTCTTTGTACAGTTCCTGTGGCCGGAAAACTCGCGTGCCAATTTCCTCTCCCTTCTCGTCCGGAATGGTCGTCAACCCGATAATCAGTTCATCGCGCACTTTTTCGTAATCGCTCGGTGCGATAGTCCCCTCTGGCTCGCGGCCGGCGACGTTGAGAAAAACGCGAGCGTAGTAACCTCCATCACCCCATGCCTTCGTCCGGGACCAATCGACTTTGGCTTTAGAGAGCGGCGTTGCGCTGGCAGGCTTTTCGGCGAGCGCGAGGTAGCCATTGGCCATCAGCCACTCGTTAACGCAAATACCACCATCCATTCGCTTCGCGCCGTGATCGGAGACCACCAGTACGTCCGTCCCTTCGTCAGCAAACGCGAGCAACTCGCCTATTTCACGATCCACTTCTTTGTAGTAGTCGTGAATCGCGTTCTCGAATTTGTTGCCGGGCTCGTAGAAGCGATGCGCTGGGTCCATATCGTCCCAAAACGCATGGTGAATTCGGTCTATGCCCATTTCCACCATCATAAAATAATCCCAATCTTCCTTTGCGAGGAGATGCCGGGCAAGTTGGAAGCGCTTTCGGGTCATCTCATAGATGTCAGCCAGGATCTTATTCTTGTTGCCAGACCGAAAATCCCGCACATCCAAAACATACTCTCCAACTACGCGCGCAATTTCATCTTTGAGTTCTGGCGGATGTGTGTAATCGCAGCTCGTATCTGGAGTCAGAAAGTCGCCGATCAATAATCCGTTAAGTGGTCGAGGCGGGTACGTTCCCGGGACGCCGATGACAATCGAACGCTTCCCACTTCGCGAAAGAATATCCCACAACCGATCCTCTTTGATCGCGAGAGAGTTTGCGATCAAGTATCGGTCGTACGAGTGATCCGCTCGGTTCCGAAACCCGTAAACTCCAAGCCTGCCGGGACTCTTGGACGACATCATCACGGACCATGCCGGGACTGTGATGGGCGGATCGCACGAGCGGAGCGGTCCGTGCAAACCGTTTCGGCAGAGGCACTTTAAGTTTGGCAAATCATTAAGCCAGCGATCAAACACCAACTCAGGTGCCGCGCAGTCGAGTCCTATGAGCATGACTCGTGACCGTGCCTCTCCGGGAGTGGCACGCAAGGCTGCCTCGCGCGTGGATTCAGGAGAAAACAGGTTTTTCAAATCATTACGCTATCAAGCGATGAACGCACATTGGTGCATTGTAATTGAACGAACGTCGATCGACGTGGCTTTACTGCCATCATCGCGTGACACAAGAGGGCCGATGTGGATTCGTCGCTCGCCAAAAGCCACGTGGCTATCCTGAGAGCCCTTACGTGCTCCAAGCGGACATCAAGCCGATGATTCTTGAGCGCAGGATCACCCCTTCAACAAATGAAACGCTTGGGATGTGAGAGTGTAGATCGAAGCCCTGCAGCCGCCGTCCGATGTTGAGTTTGCTGCATCAGGAGCCATAAGCGAATCACGTCAGGATCGCGTCGCTGCCTCCCTCCTTCTTCTGTTGTTTGGAATAAAGTCCGGCTTGCTCCTCGGCGACATTGCGGAGCTGTCGCGAGACGCGCAGGAGTTCGCGCGGATCTGGTAACATCGGGGCAGCATAAGCTTCCTTAGTGGCGGCGGAATAGAGTCCTGCCTGGTCGAGCGCGACATGGCGAAGCTGCCGCCAAAGCCGCCAAAGTTCACGAAATGCCTTGATGATAACGTGGATGTTTGCGCCGGACTGTTTCCCGTGGCGCCGCGGGAAATGGCTTACTTTGACCTGGTGTATCCGCATGCCGAATCTCGTGGCTTGCGCCAAGATTTCGGTATTGACCATCGCGCCCACGCACCTGATTTGGACCTGGTCGAAAACTGCACGTCGGAATAGTTTGAAAGCACAATCAATATCTCGAATTTTGATGCCCAGCACTAGTCGAACAAGCACATTCCATCCCAGTGCATTGATACGACGGTGGAGCGGATCCTGTCGCTTTGCGCGGTAACCCGCGACAATGTCATAATCCTCTGCCCAACAAATTAGTTGCCGAAGCTCGCGCAAATCGAATTGCCCATCAGAATCCGAGAAGAAGATAAGGTCGTATTTGGCTGCCATTATTCCGCTTTTAAGCGCTGCGCCGTATCCTCTGTTCTGCCCGTGACTAATCACCTCAACTTCGTGGTATCGAGCTTTTAAGTCCTCGCAGATCGCAGTGGTGGCATCGCTGCTGCCGTCGTTCACAACGATGATCTCCCACCTAATGGCGATCTTGGGGAGAACCTCTGCTGCTGCTTCTACTGTGCGTCTAATGTTGCCTTCTTCATTGAATGCCGGAAAGATTACAGACATCGTCGCGCTCGGCTTGGAAACTTCTCCCAGGTTGAGAGCAAATTTCGTGGCGCGATAATGGTTTTTGCGGCCGCGCGGGATTTTTTCGCGGATAATACGACCGCTCGATTTGGCGTTCGACTTCGGCATTGGTGAACGAGATGGGTCGATCAGGTGTCTCGCCTGCACGGCCGCTTGATTTTCTTAAGGTGTGAAGTTGTCATATTTTTTGTTGAGGCGAAGATGCGTTGAAACATCGGATAACGTAACCGAAGGGCGCTTGTAGATGATTCGCGCCGTCGTTGTCAAACATTTTGAGTAAAAAAACGCACCGCGGGATTGAACCACGGCGCGCTCTGTTCTTCTGCTCGGCCAGGCTTATAGGTGGCCGCCCGTGGGGGTGCCGCCTAAGTTGTGGCCGGTTGGGGTGCCGCCTAAGCTGCCGCCCGTTAAGTGGCCGCCACCTTTGGCGTCTTTCCGCGGCTTCAAGTCACGGATTTTTGCTTTTGCTTTTATCTCTTTTTTTTCTTTCTTTGTAGCCATTTTTATTCTTCTTTCTTGTTATGGGTTGTTTGTTGTGTCAGTGACACCGAAGGGCAATTGACGCCCGCCCATGACATTCTCTTTTGGGATCAGGTCATCGAGGCGGATCAATTTTTCTTTCCTGCGCTTGGGCCTTTGATCCCCTGACTCTCCGGCGGGCGCAATTTTTTTGCTCTTCGGTGGATTCACTTTGGCTTTTTGTAATCAGCATTCATGCCAAGTCTGGCGG
>CATPAW010000231.1 GCA_955652255.1 uncultured Chthoniobacterales bacterium
CCGGCTTTAATCCCAGCTTTTCACAAACCGCGTCCTCGATCCTCGGATCGAGATGGGCGTGTGTGCCGACCGCGCCGCTTAATTTGCCGACTCGAATGCGCTCGCGTGTCTGTGTAAGGCGTTCTTCCGCGCGCCCGAATTCGTCAAACATGAGCGCAAGCTTCAAACCAAACGTGATCGGCTCGGCGTGAATGCCATGGCTGCGCCCGATCATTGGCGTCATTTTATACCGCCGCGCCTGGTCCGCGATTGCAGTGCGTGATCTTTTGAGACCATCGAGAAGGATCGTCGCCGACTCTGTCAATTGGACCGCGAGCGTCGTGTCCAGGACATCCGATGAGGTCAACCCTTGATGAATCCACCGCGCGGCTGGCCCCACCGATTCAGCAACGTTTTCGAGAAAGGCGATGACGTCGTGATTTGTTCGCTTTTCGATCTCCGCGATCTCAGGAATGGAGAACCGGGCGCGCTTCCGAATTTCCGCCGCGTCCTTTTTCGGAATCTGACCAAGCTCAGCCATCGCCTCGCACGCGAGCACTTCGACTTCGAGCCAAATCTGGAACTTGCGTTCATCCGACCAGGTCTTGCGCATCTCTGGCCGGGAATAACGATCGATCACTCCCGCAAGATAGAAGCGAGCAGTGAGCGCGAAAAGCGTTTTGTGCACAAAAAATCGCTCCGAGTAAATTAGCGGAGCGACTTCGAAACTCGATTGTCGATCTTAGCCGGTCAACAAACACGGGCACGCATGAAACGTCCGTTGTTTTGCAAACGTACCTGGCCACTCGCGAAAAGGTCCGCGACTGTTGCAACCGTCTCTTTGGTACTCTTCGTGCACGAACTAACTGCCAGGACAAGATCGCCCAGCGAGAGTCTGGAGCGCGGTTTCAGGATTTGGTGATTCTTTTTCATACTATGTCCGTTCTTGTGAAGAGCAATTTCAATGCCATCGGTCGCTGTGAATATCTCGTCCATGCTCAGATGAGTAGTTATTCAGTGCTTATGCACCTTTGAATTGACCATTCGGCGACACTTTTGTTCAATTTTCTAACACAAAAATTCATTGCGAGGCCGAATCAGGGCGGGACCGCCCCCAAAATCCAACGGGAATCCGTCAATCTGTTGGCACGATTACGAGCCGGAACTGGGCTTCATCAATCGCACGGTTAACATGTAAAGTGCGGCGAAGACCGTAACGACAAGCAAGATGCCACCGGACTGACCGCGGATGAAGCGAACCAGCGCCTCTGGGTTCGTCAAAAGTTCCGGTTCTACCAAATAAGCTCGTTGACCCAGATAAGCCAGAATGCTGCAGGAAATGGCAGAGCCGAGAATCGTGACCAAGCTGAAGAGAGCAAAATTCATCCGGACGATTCCGGCCGGAATGGAGATCAGATGGCGCACGACTGGCAATACGCGCGCAAAAAAAACTCCACCCGCTTCGTAGCGATTCAGCCAGTGCTCTGCGTGTTCGAGTTTGCTGGGAGTGAGCAAGACGAAGCGGCCAAACCGCAATACCAGCGGCCGCCCAATCCGTCGCGAGATCCAATACATGAATGCTGCGCCAAGATACGCCCCGAGCGTTCCCGCCAGAATCACGCCGGCAATGTTAAGTTTTCCTTGCGCCGCGAGGAACGCGGCGGGTGGAAGCACGACTTCGGCAGGCACGGGCACGGGCGTGCTTCCCATGGCCATTAACACAATAATGCCAATGTAACCACCGCTCAGTACCCAGCTGAACCAGATTTCAATAAGATGATGCATATTGTCATTCCGAGCGAAGTCGAGGAATCTCTCGATGTCAGTCCGCGTTAAATCGCCGCTTAGTTCAATCCGAAATCACAAATCCGCAATCACAAATTTCCATGTCGATCTACCGGCGCGTTCTCCGTTATTATCGGCCCTTTTTGGGGCAAACGATTTTCGGGTTGTTTCTCTCGCTCTGCGGAATCGGGTTGAATCTGCTCAAACCTTGGCCGTTTAAGATCATCGTTGATAATGTTTTACGAACCGGCCCAGCGATTCGCACTGACTGGCGCACTTGGGTTCCCTTGCTTTGCCTGGCGCTCGTCGTGATCCAGCTTTTCTGGGGAATCATCAATTGGGTCACGAATTATCTTTTCGTGAAAATCGGGCTGCAAGCGCTCCTTAAATTGCGCACTGATCTTTATTCATGTCTCCAATCGCTCTCGCTTAAATATCACGACGCGCGCCGTTCAACCGATTCCAGTTTTCGCGTCGCGTACGATTCGCAATCAATCCAGACGATCTACAACAAAGGTTTCACCAACATCTTCGGATCGGCCATTACACTCATCGGAACATTCGTCATCATGGTCCAGTTGGATTGGCAATTGACATTGCTTTCGCTTGCGATCGTGCCGCTGATCGTCGGTGCGATTTATGTTTTCGCGCATCGTATTCGTCGTGAATCAACATCCATTCAGGAACAGGAAAGCGCCGTCCTGACGCAAGCGCAGGAAGGATTGAGCTCAATCCGAATGGTGCACGCGTTCGGTCGCGAAGAGTTTGAGGTCCGCCAATTTCACCAGCAAGCCCGGCAAAGCTTACAGGCGAACCTGCGGCTCACTTTGACGAACGTGAATAGCGCGCTGGTAATCAGCACGCTCATGGTCATCGGTACAGCGGCTATGTATTATGTCGGCACGCTGCATGTTCTCGCCGGCACACTTACCCTCGGTTCGCTACTCGTCTTCAGTGCTTATCTGTTGATGCTTTATCAACCGCTCGAGTCACTCACGTATACGACTTGGGCGATGGAAGGAGCGACGGCCGGCGCGAGACGCTGCTTCGAAGTTCTCGATCGACAAGATGACGTCATCGATTCACCAAACGCGGTCTCAATTTCATCAGCCAAAGGTGCGATTGCATTCCGATCAGTAAGTTTCGGTTACGCGGACGATCGACATGTGCTTCACGATGTCGACCTTCACATCGAGCCGAATCAAATTGTCGGTCTTGTAGGCAGCACCGGGGCCGGCAAAAGCACATTACTGAGTTTGGTGCCACGTTTTTACGACCCTACCGCGGGGCTGATCACACTCGACGGCCGTGATCTTCGCGAGATTACAAAAAGAAGTTTGCGGGCCCAGGTTGCGATCGTCTTACAAGACACGCTGCTTTTCTCAACGACTGTACGCGAGAACATCGCTTATGGCCGGCCGGAAGCGAGCGAACAAGAAATTGTCGATGCCGCGCGCCGCGCACAGGCCGATGATTTTATTCGGCAGCTACCGAATGGCTACACAAGTCTGGTCGGTGAGCGGGGTGGCCATTTGAGCGTAGGTCAACGGCAGCGCATCGGCATTGCGCGTGCATTTTTGAAAAA
>CATPAW010000232.1 GCA_955652255.1 uncultured Chthoniobacterales bacterium
CATATCAGTGGCGGCGGCAGCCCGCTATTGTGGCAGCATCTTTTTTGGTTTCTTGGGCATCCGGAAGTTTACGTCTTGATCCTGCCGGCGTTCGGCATCGTCGCCGAAATTCTGGCCAATAATTCGCGCAAACCGCTCTGGGGCTATAAATCGCTCGTTTTTTCCGTGCTCGTGATCGGTTTTCTGTCGTTCGTTGTTTGGGCGCATCACATGTGGCTCACCGGTATGGGCTCGACGGTGAGCGCGTTTTTCCAAACCACCACGCTGCTGATCTCGATCCCGTCGGTGATTATCCTAAGCGCATTTTTCATTTCGCTCTGGGGCGGCTCGATTCGATTCAATGTGCCGATGCTTTTCGCGACCGCTTTTCTGCCGATGTTTGGAATCGGCGGCCTGACCGGCATTCCACTTGCGTTTAATTCGGCCGATCTCTATCTGCACGACACCTATTACATAATCGCGCATTTCCATTACATCGTCGCGCCGGGCACGATCTTCGGGCTCTTTGCCGGAATTTACTATTGGTATCCCAAAGCCACCGGCCGAACGATGAATGAGTTCTGGGGCAAAGTGCACTTTTGGCCATCGCTCATCTGCATGAACGTGATTTTTCTCCCGATGTTCTTGCAGGGAATGCTCGGCATGCATCGGCGCTGGTACGACGGCGGCCAGGGCTGGACCCTTTCGGGCGAACACATTTGGGGTCTGAGCGGATTTCAGTGGAACTCGCCCATCTCATGGGCCGCCTGGATCATGGGTCTGGCGCAGATTCCGTTCATCATCAATTTCTTCTGGAGCATCAAACACGGCAAGAAAGTGAACGACAACCCGTGGGAAGCGACCACGCTGGAATGGACAGCGCCTTCCCCGCCGCCACATGGAAATTTCGTCGTCACGCCCGTTGCTTATCGCGGCCCGTACGAATACAGCCTACCCGGACGCGAGCGCGATTTCACGATGCAGAACGAGCCGGTGGAAGCGACCGAGCGCACGCGGCGCAAAACGGCCGAACCAGTGTTGGTAGCCTGACGAATGGAGATTCCGTACACAATTTCCACGCGACCCGATACCGGTCTGTGGAATGCCAAGATCGGCATCTGGCTTTTTCTCGCCTCCGAAGTGATGCTCTTTGGCGGATTGTTTTCCGCTTATGTTTTTTTGCGGCTCGACGCGCCGCCGGGAATGTGGCCGCACGGCTTGCTCAACGTGCCCGTCGGGACAATGAACACCGCGATTTTGATCATGTCGTCGGTCACCGTGGTGCTGGCGTGGGCCGCGCTGAAAATGAGAAAGTATCGGGCCTACTGGTGGTACATGCTGGCGACGATTTTATGCGGTGTGATTTTTTTGACCGTCAAGCTCGTCTACGAATGGCCGCAAAAGTTTGAGCACTTTGGCGGTTACATTAAACCGGAGGCGCTCGAAAAATATGAGCAATATCTCGGCAACAAACACACTGCCGAGAAAAATCTGCCGCCGCGGCTCGAAATCACCGGTCATCTGCACAATCGCGAAGCGCTGAGCAATCCCAACATAAAGGAATACGAAGTCGGGCTCGATCCCGTTAATGCCGATCCAGCGAATCCCGCTATGGACCGGCCGCATTTTTTGTACGTCCCGCCCACCGAAAAGATCGGCAAGATCGACAAGGCGGATGTGGAGCGCGCGACCATGTTTCTGCCGACGCACAGCGCGTATTTTGCCAGCTACTTCACCATCACCGGACTCCACGGGCTGCACGTCCTCGCCGGAGTGCTCGTTTTCATTTACATGTGGCTTCCGGTCAGCAAAAAGCTTTATCAGCGCAATCCGGAACATCTCGCCAATCGCGTCGAAGTCGCCGGTCTCTTCTGGCATTTTGTCGATCTTGTCTGGATTTTTGTCTTTCCGCTTTTTTATTTGCTCTAACCGATGAACAACCCGCCTGACATTTCCCAGGACCCGAGCGAGCACGAGGAATACGCGCACAACGTGCAAAAGCACGTTAAAGGTTACCTGGTGGTGGGCGGTCTTCTCCTCGCCTTCACCGCAATCACGGTTGCGCTCTCCTACGTCGATTTCGGAACGCGCAAAGCGAACATCGGCGTGGCCATGCTCGTGGCGACGTTAAAAGCGGGCTTGGTCGGCGCAATTTTTATGCACCTGGCTGCGGAAAAACGGCTCATCTACCGCGTCCTGATTTTCACCGGTTTTTTTGTGCTCGGACTTTTCTGGCTTATATTTCTGGCCTGGTACAACCCGATCGTGCGCTAAATGTCACTTAAAGGTTTCCATATTGTCTTCATTGTTTTCTCGACGCTGCTCGCGCTCAGCACTGGCGCGTGGTGTGTGTGGGTCGATCTCGTGGAAGGCGCGCCGGTTTATCTGGCCGGGGCAATTGCGTCGTTTGTTTGCGCGATCGCGCTCGTCGTTTACGGCGTCTGGTTTTACCGAAAAATGAAACGACTTCGCATCATCACATGAGAGCGAAAATTTTGTCGATCTTGCTATTGTCGATCCTGTTTGTCGCCGAGCAGGCAAACGCCTGCCCGTTTTGTTACGGAGCCAAAGATGGCAAATCGACCGAACACATGGCGGTCGCGATCTGGTTTCTTTTTGGCGCGGTTATGTCGGTCGTGGGCGGAATCGGTGCATTTAGTTTCAGTATTTGGCGCCACAGCCGGATGCCGCTCGAACCGCATCAAGAGCTGACCGACGAAAATTTGGATAAGTATGACTAGCCTGGCGCTGATCAACGAATTTCTCGGTCAGCCGCCGAATGCGTCAGAGCACGGCTATCAGATCGATCACATCTTGGAGTTTTGCCATTGGTTCATGGGAACGCTCTTCATCGGATGGTCGCTTTTTTTTATTTTCGTTTTGATCCGTTTTCGCAAAGGGCGCCATCCCGCCGCCGATCATGCAGGGGTGCGCAGCGGCATTTCCACGCATCTGGAATTTTCCGTTGTCTTAATCGAAGCGGTTCTATTGCTCGGCTTTGCGATTCCGCTTTGGGCCAAACGGGTGAACGAATTTCCGCCAACCAAAGACGCCATTGTCGTCCACGCTGTCGGTCAGCAGTTCAACTGGAACTTTCATTTGCCCGGGCCCGACGGCCAATTTGGACGCCGCGATGTCAGGTTCGTGACGAACTCAAATCCGCTCGGGCTCGATCCGAACGATCCCGCCGGAAAAGATGACATCGTGACACTTGGCGAGTTGCACGTGCCGGTCGATCGCGTTGTCATCGTCGAGCTTTCCTCCAAAGATGTGATCCACAATTTTTGTCTGCCGCACATGCGCATCGCGGGAGACGCAATTCCCGGCTCGCTCATTCCGATGTGGTTTAAGCCGATCAGGGCCGGCTCTTACGAAGTGGTTTGCGGTCAACTTTGCGGACTCGGTCATTACGGAATGAAAGGAACGCTCGTTGTCGATACGCCGGAAGATTATCAGGCATGGTTGAAAGAGCGCGCTGAATTGTCGGGGACGCAAAACGCGCCTGCACCGGGTCGACAGCCGCCCGGCGGTGCGCCGGCGACGGAAAAGCCAGCCGCCCAACCAGAAAATAAACCCGCCGCGCCGCCGACCTCGCCAAGTCCCAGCGGCGAGTAATCGAAAAGCGCAACGTGGCGCAAAGATCGACATCTTCGTTGTCGGCGCGCTGGCTTAATCGCTTCGCCTGGTTCACGGCAACGGCCACCCTGCTTCTTATTTGCAGCGGCGGAATGGTTACGAGCAAAGGCGTCGGTCTGGCCGTGCCCGATTGGCCGACCACATTTGGCTACAACATGTTTTTATTTCCGGTCTCGAAATGGGTCGGCGGGATTTTTTTTGAGCACACTCATCGCTTGATTGCCACGACCGTCGGATTTCTCACCATCATTCTCGCAATCTGGCTCTGGCAAGATCGACAACGGAGCTGGCGGGAGCCGAGCGACGTGGACGAGCAAGCCCGAGAGGGTTCACGAGCCGGGAGGCGAGTGAATCAATCGATCCGTAATCTCGGTTTAATCGCAGTCGCCGGTGTGATCTTGCAAGGAATTCTCGGCGGTCTGCGCGTCACCATGCTCCAGGATCAAATCGGAATTTTTCACGCCTGTCTTGCCCAAGCGTTTCTCGGACTCATTGTCGTGATCGCGTTGATGACGACAAATTTCTGGCGCTCGCTCTCAAATGTAATGATCGATCTAAAAAAATTTACGCCGCTCAAAACGCTCGCGTTCGCAGCAACAATTGCGATTTACGTGCAACTCGCGCTCGGCGCGACCATGCGCCATCAGCATCGCGACCTCGCCATCCTCGATTTTCCAACGGCAAACGGCGCTTGGATTCCGGACACCAGCCCAAACACGCTGGCACAGCTGAATTCCTGGCGCGACGCGCGTGGTTATTCCGACGTGACTGCGTTTCAAATTTGGTTGCAAATGGCGCATCGCTTGCTCGCGCTGATTATCGCAGTCGCAGTGTTCGTTTTCTGTCTGCGGGTTTGGAGAGACGCGCGCGGAATCGCGGCGCTGAGGAGATTGTCGATCTGGTGGGTCGCTCTCCTGTTCTTTCAACTTGCCCTTGGAGCCTGGACGATTTGGAGCAATAAGGCGGCGGATATCGCGACCGCGCATGTCGCGGTAGGCGCGATCATGCTATCTTTTGGCGTGAGCAGTTGCGCGATTTGTTGGCGAATTTTGCACGGGCGCGCCGTTGAACGATCGACAACCAGGTTTGAGGCGAGAGGAGCCGAAGTTACATGAAAACGGCGGCGATTGATCGTGAAGTCGCGGCCGTTCCGAGAAACGGTCAGCGGTTGCGCCTTCGCGCTGTTGCCGATTTTGCCGAGCTGGTCAAAGCGCGGCTGACGCTCCTGGTTCTGCTCACGACCGCGGTCGGCTTTTATCTCGGCGCCGGAAATCCGATCAGTTATTCGCGATTTTTTCATGCTCTATTCGGCACGGCGCTGGCGGCGGCGAGTGCGGCCGCGCTCAATCAATGGTGGGAGCGGAGACCCGACGCGCTGATGCGGCGAACGAAAACGCGACCGATTCCCGCCGGCCGAATGCTGGCGCGCGATGCTCTTGTAATCGGCCTGCTGCTCGCGACAGCGGGAATTATTTATCTTGCGCTCAGTTGCAATGCGCTTGCGGCCGGTCTCGCCGCGCTCACCATTGTTCTTTACATTTTTGCTTACACACCGCTGAAACGAATCAGCACCACGAACACGCTGATCGGCGCGATCCCGGGCGCGATCCCGCCGATGATTGGATGGGCGGCGGCACGCGGACGTCTCGATGCCGGGGCCTGGAGCCTGTTTGCGATTCTGTTCTTCTGGCAGATGCCGCACTTCTTTGCGCTTGCGTGGATGTATCGGGAGGACTATGCGCGCGCGGGCTTTCAAATGATGTCGAGCGATGACGAAACTGGAGCGTGCAGCTCCAGCCAAAGCGTTTTGTTTTGCATGCTGCTTTTGATCGTCGCAGGCGTGCCGGGTTACCTTGGCGTAACAAACGCAATTTATGTTCCAATTGCGTTCGCGCTTGGAGGCGTGTTTATCGCAATGGCGATGCGGTTTCACGGGAAAAGAACGCCGCAACAAGCGCGCGCATTATTCGTCACGTCCATTGTCTATCTGCCGCTTTTGCTCGTCGCGCTCGTCGTGACGAAATTATGAATACAGCGTCCTTGCCGGTGGAACGCGGCTCGTCATTAAGCACGATGGCCTGGAAGACAACGTTGATTCTTATCCCGTTTGTTACTGCCGGACTTTTGCTTTGGCTGCGTCACGTCGAGGTCCGTGCTCTCGCCCAGCGAACCGTTTCTTCCTACGGCACCGTCCCAAGTTTCCAGCTTGTTAATCAGGATGCGGAGTCATTCGGATCCGCGCAGTTGATCGGCAAAATTTGGATCGCCGATTTTATTTTTACGACCTGCCCGGGACCGTGTCCCATGATTAGTACACGGATGAGCGAGTTACAAAAACCTTTGGAAAAAACGGATGTCCATCTCGTTTCCTTCACGGTCGATCCAGTAAAGGACACGCCGGAAGTTCTGCGCGGCTACGCGGAGAAGTTGCACGCGCAATCGGGTCACTGGGATTTTCTGACCGGCGCGCAATCCGCCATTTACCATCTCTCGCGCGATGGATTCAAGCTGGCGGCGTCGGACGGTACCGAAGAGACCGGAATTCCCGTCCACAGCACACGAATGGTTTTGGTGGATCGACATGGTGAAATTCGCGGTTATTACGAGGCGACTGAGGCGGATGCGGTGACGAAACTGCTCGCCGACACAAGCCATTTGCTGCGGGAACAGCCCAAATAAGTTAGCGTTCCGGCTCGGGGTGCGAAACGGAAGGTCCTTCGTCGCACACCAAACGCAGATAGTCGCGGTATTCGTTCTTTGGCAGTCGATCGATCAGTGACGCAAGCTCCGATTGAGTGATGAAACCCATGCGGAGGGCGACCTCCTCGAGACATGCGATTTTCAATCCCTGTCGATGTTCGATAGTCGCAATGTAATTGCCGGCCTCAAGCAAACTGGTCTGCGTGCCGGTATCGAGCCAGGCCATGCCGCGGCTGAGCAATTTCACGTGCAGCTCCTTGCGTTTGAGGTAAAGCAAATTCAAATCCGTAATCTCGAGTTCGCCGCGCGCTGAGGGGACCAGCGTTCGGCAAAGCTCGACAACGCGCTCGTCGTAAACATAAAGCCCCGGCACGGCGAAATGACTTTTCGGCTGCTTCGGTTTTTCTTCGAGACTGATCGCTTTGCCTTCGGCATCGAAGTCGACCACGCCGTAACGTTGCGGATCGTGAACTTGGTATCCGAAAATGCAGGCGCCGCGTTCAATCGCGAGCGCGTCGCGGTAGAAGTCGAGTTTCCCGTAGAAAATATTGTCGCCGAGAATGAGTGATGCGCCGGAGTTGCCGATGAATTTAGCGCCAATCAGGAAAGCTTGCGCGATCCCCTCCGGCTTCGGTTGTTCCGCATACTCGATCCGAATGCCGAGTTGCGCGCCATCGCCCAAATAATTGCGAAGCATGGGCACATCTTTGGGCGTCGAGATGAGAAGGACGTCGCGCAAACCGCCCAGCATGAGCGTGGCGAGCGGATAGCAAATCATCGGCTTGTCGTAAACCGGCAGAAGCTGTTTGCAGACGATTTTCGTCAGCGGAAAGAGCCGCGTTCCGGCGCCGCCGGCGAGGAGAATGGCTTTCTTGTTCATCTGCTTTTTTTTTGTTTTTCGTCCGCGCACTTTCGGCTCCAGCGAACCAGCAACTCCGACCATTCCTGCCAGAAACTTGCGTAATCAGTCAAATCGATCCCGAGTTTTTCTTCGAGCAAACGGAGCGTCTTTTTTGGAAAAGAAACAAGAGCTGCCTTGTCGAAGAGAAATGAATTGCCGCGCTCTCGGATGAATTTGCGATCACTCAGACGTCCGCCCTGGCATCGGCGTAATGCCGCTTCGATCCAGCTTCGCGGCAGTTCTGGCTTCGGCTCGACCGTGGCGCTGACTGTAAGATCGACAATCCCCTGCAAAATGAGCGCGCAGACGAGCGCACGCGAATTCGTGGCGTGGACGTGCGAGATGTTTTTCTCCAGGAGGAGCTTGCGTAATGCGAGAGCGAAACGCGCCTGTCGCAGGAAAATCGCGGCCGGTGCGCGATCGTTTTCGCTTGCTCGCTCCCCTTCCAATTTTTGCGCAAGAGTGCGGTTCGTCCGCCACTCTGCTTCGATCGCCATTGCGTCGGGCAAAAAATTCAGTCTGTCGACCAACTGTTCCATAACCGGAGTAAAACGTGCAGCGGAATTCAACTCGCAGACGAACGGCACGATGGAGATGTTTCGCTGCTCCATCTCGTGAACCTCGCGTTCGATGAACGGCAAACTTTTGTCCGGCCAGCGATCGATCAGATAAGCGATGTGGCGAATAGAGGGACGAGCGGGCGATTTGGCTCGCGGGACGGACGATCTTTGGAGAAGTTGAAGAAGTGGCACGACCGTTTTTTTGATTTCAAAATGCTGTTCCATTCGCGCGCGCCCGGCCTGACCGTAACGCAGCCGTTGTGCCGGATCGCGAATCAATTGTTCGAGCGCATCAGCCAGCGCTGCCGTGTCGCCAGGCGGCACTAGCCGTCCAGTCTTGTCGTGCACGACCGATTCGGGAATGCCGGCTAGCTGCGTCGAGACCACTGGGAGCGCGGCGGACATTGCCTCTAGGATCACTGTGGGAAATACGTCGCTTCCACCCTGGGGATCGACCACCGAAGCCAGTGCGAAAATGTCGGTCACGTGCAATTTTTCGAAAATCGCACCCTGCGACAGCGAACCGAGAAGAGCGACTCGAGATGAGAGGTTTAACTTGTCGATCTTGGCCTGAAGACTTTCGCGTAGCGGTCCGTCGCCAACGATCTCGCAGGTAAAATCGAGGCCGCAACGCGTCAATTCCGCGCAGGCATCGATGAGATATTCGAATCCTTTGAAGGGAACAAGCCGGCCGACGCTGAGGATGAGCGGCGCGGGATTTTGTCTCGCCGGAAGCGGAGAGGGGAACCATTCGAGGTCGATTCCGTTATAAACCCGATTGATTTTCGCGGCGGAATCCGGGCACCGCTGGCAAAGCAGCTCGCGACTGTAATCAGTCTCGGCCGCGATAAACTCCGCAGCCGCGCAGATTTCGCGCAGGAGATCGTCGTTGCCCAGATCGGTCATGAAATCCTGCCCGTGCGCCGTGACGCTGAAGGGGATGCCGGAAATCTCTTTTAAAAACAGAGCGGTGTGCGCAGCGCGATTGGCGAAGTGAACATGGACGTGATCGACGCCGTTGTGCGTGAAAAGGTCGGCGAAGTACAGCGCGTTGCGCGCGCGCTGCCCGGGCTTGAATCGCGGGCCGTATTTCCGCTCGTGAAGATCGACAAGCGCAGCCGGCCATTTGCCGCTGGTCTTCGCTTTTTTTTCCCAAATCCGCAAAATTTGCTGCGGCGGCGCGTAACGAATCGGCGCGCGCAGTCGGGAGAGGTGCTCGTGACGCAAGCTGGTGAGCGGTGGATAAACCGAGCCGATTTCAAGAGGCACGCCAAGCTGTTCCAGAGCCAGCATCTCCGTGTCGCAAAAGGTCTGCGAGATGACCGGGTAACGCGAGTAGAGATAACCAAGTCGCATCGCGCACGATGATTAATCGTGGCGCGCAGAAATAGCAACGGTCGCAGAAGCAGCCGAACCAGCTGAACGCGGGGCGGCACGCTTGCCGCTACTAGCTAGGAAAACCGAACATCTTTCCCTGGATCCATCTCGAAATCCAGGGTGAGAGAATCCGCCGTGTTCGGCTTGATCACTTCTTCCATGAACTTCACGTGAACGGGGTCTTCGCGGAAGATGGCGTATTTGTCCATCGATTCGAAGTCGATCGCGATAAAAAACGGCCAGGGCAATTCCGGGTCGACACGCTTTCCACATTTGATGCTCAAAACCTCCGGAATTTTCAAAAGCTGCATGCGCGTATTCATCATCATTTCCTCGACGCGAGCGGGAGTGACCTCGGGTTTGAGTTTATAGAGGACGATGTGGTGAATCATGGAGGCTAAAGCTATTAGGCGGTTCAGCGGGGGCGTGCAAGTGGGAATCCGGCGCCGGCCGGTAAGTTTAATCGGTAGTCATTCCGGCTGCGGCACGATAAGTAAAGATCGGGCAGCCGTGGAACAAGCGGAACGTTTTCTTTCTCACATGAGCCAAGCCGAGATTGCAAGATCGACAATCCGCGGACGATTGATGTGCGCCATTGGCTTGTTGACGAAGGACGATTGGCTGGTGGTGGGATGGGTGTTGGCCGTCAAGTTTTTGCTCTTCGTATTCGGAGCCAAGAGTTACCAAATTCTTGAGGACAAAAGCCTCCAGGGCGCCCGCGCGTGGTTCGAAATCTGGAACCGTTGGGATTCGTTGCATTTCCAGAGACTCGCCCACTTTGGTTACAGCGGGACAGACACGCTGAAAGCTTGGTTTTATCCGCTGTTTCCCTGGTCGGTGCGACTTTTTGGTCATCTCACGGGAGATTATCTAGTTGGCGCATTCATCGTTTCAGCCATCGCATCGATAGTCGCCGCCGTTCTTCTGCGAAGGCTGGTCAACTTGGATTATCCCGCCGGCGTCGCGCAACGCGCAACGTGGTTCTTTTTGATCTTTCCGACCGCATATTTTTTACACATTGG
>CATPAW010000233.1 GCA_955652255.1 uncultured Chthoniobacterales bacterium
CGCATTGGCACCGGCATTCTCAATCGTTTGTTGCGCGCCACCTTTGCGGCCAATCCGCCGCCGATCAAGAAAGGCCGGCGCCTCAAATTGTTTTACGCCGCACAAACCGCCGGAAAGAAAGATCGAAATCTGCCACCGCCGGAATTTGTCCTGTTTGTAAACGACCCGCGATTGCTGACTGATCAGTACAAGCGTTATCTGGAAGCACGAATTCGTGACGCGCAAACTTACACCGGATTGCCGATTCAATTGGTATGTCGCGCAAGAAGAGAAAGTATGTAGCGGCGGTTGTGTCAACCGCCGAATCGAATGAACAGCCGCTCGCCGCGGCGAGCGCCTCGACACGTAGCTTGCCGTAACGCAGTTTAGTCGAACATTTTTTCGCTCGCGACTGTCTCAACACTCACATGAAATCCACTCAGGAGATTACGGCCGAAGTGCAACGGCTCGGCCAATGGATTCCTACGCTGCGCGAGCAAATCGGGCATGTGGTGATCGGGCAGAAATATCTTGTCGATCGATTGCTGTTGGGCTTGCTCGCCAATGGGCACATTTTGCTCGAAGGCGTCCCTGGCCTGGCGAAAACGCTCACCGTGAAAACAATGGCCGCCTGCATTCAGACCGGCTTTCAACGGCTGCAATTCACGCCCGATCTTCTGCCCGCCGATTTGATCGGCACGCTTATCTACAACCCGCGCACCGGAGAATTTACAACCAAGCTCGGCCCGATCTTTTCGAATTTGATCCTAGCCGACGAAATCAATCGCGCGCCGGCCAAAGTGCAGAGCGCGTTGCTTGAGGCGATGCAGGAAAGGCAAGTGACGATCGGCGAACAAACTTATCCGCTCTCCGATCCATTCCTCGTGCTCGCCACACAGAATCCGATTGAGCAGGAAGGAACTTATCAACTGCCCGAAGCGCAGCTCGATCGTTTCATGTTGAAATAGAATATTGGTTATCCACAAAAATCCGAGGAGCGAACAATTCTCGATTTGATGGCGACTTCGGCGCCGGACTTGCATGTCAATGCTGTGGTTGACCCGAAACAGGTCATCGCGGCGCGCGATATCGTAAACCAAATTTACATCGACGATCGCGTGAAGGATTACATTGTCGATGTTGTCTGGGCGACGCGCGATCCGGCCGCGTATAATTTGCGGCTCGAAGGATTGGTTCGGTACGGAGCATCACCACGCGCCACGATTTATTTGGCGCTCGGCGCACGCGCGCACGCATTTCTCAACGGCCGCGGTTATGTCACACCGCAAGATGTGAAAAGCATCGGTCCGGATGTATTGCGCCATCGCATCATCGTCAGCTACGAAGCCGAAGCTGAGGCGGTCACGAGCGAGACAATCGTGGAAAAAATCTTTGCCGGCCTTCCGGTGCCCTAGCTCGAAAGATGAGGGAAACGGAACAGAAAACAGCGGAGATTCTAAAAAAGATCCGGACACTCGAGATCAAAACGCGCGGCTTGGTCGAGACAGCCTTCGCGGGCGATTATCACAGCGTCTTTAAAGGACGCGGCATGAATTTTGAGGATGTGCGCGAATATCAGCCGGGAGACGAAATTCGCGCGATCGACTGGAATGTGACGGCGCGACTCGGCACAGCGTTCGTAAAACAATTCACCGAGGAGCGCGAGCTGACCGTGATGTTGATTGTCGATGTTAGCGCGTCAGGTAATTTCGGCAGCACCACGCAATCGAAGCGCGAACTTGCGGCAGAAGTTGCGTGCTTGCTCGCCTTCAGCGCAATTCGAAACAACGACAAGGTCGGCCTGCTTCTCTTTTCAGATCGGGTCGAGCTTTTCATTCCGCCAAAGAAAGGCCGGTCGCACACGCTGCGATTGATTCGAGAGATCCTGTTCTTTCAACCCGGGGGACGCGGGACTGCGCCGGCACTTGCGCTCGATTATCTAAACAAGATCGTCACGCGCCGCGCGGTTGTATTTTTTATTTCCGATTTTCAAGCGCCCGACTTTTCACACGCTCTCGCCGTGAGCGGGCGGAGGCACGATTTCATTGCCATTCATATTCAGGATGAGCGCGAGAGGGTCTTGCCCGGCATTGGAATCATCACGTTAGAAGACGCCGAAAGCGGCGAGCAAATCGAAGTGAACACGATGGATCGCGGGACGCGGCAGCGTTTTACTGATTTCGCAGACGAACACGAAGCGGAACTTTCGCGCACACTCCGTCGCAACAACATCGACGCCATCGCCTTGCGGACGGGAGAGGATTATTTGCCGGCTTTGCGCTCGTTCTTCAAGCAACGCGAGCGATGTGTGGCGGTTCGATGATGCCGATCTTTCTTGTCGAAGAATTTCACGACATTGCACCGCCGGTCGATTATTCATTGGTCCCGCCGTGGTTGATTTTTGTCGCGACGTTTGCTGGATTAATCCTTCTCGGCTGGGTGGTGTGGCTGATTTGGCGAAAGCGCAAACAGCCGCAGTCACCGAAATTGCCACGCGATACTGCGCTCGACGCGCTCGAGCAAATCAGCACTGAGATCGAGAGAATCAGTCCGTATCGATTCAGTATTCGTGTGTCGGATATTCTTCGCCGCTACGTCACCGAGCAATATGCATTGCCAGTGACGCGCCAAACATCGGTCGAGTTTTTAAATGCGCTCACGAATTCTTCTCCGTTTTCGGAGGAAGAAACGAGGCTGCTCGAGAATTTCCTGAATCGATGCGACCTGATCAAGTTCGCGCGTTACAATGCGACAACGGCCGACAGTCGTTCGCTTCTCGAAGAAGCAACGCGCTTTGTCAAAGGAGGAGAACTTGCAACTACATTTGCCTGATTGGGCGGCGCATACGGCACTCACGTTCGCGCGTCCGTGGTTGCTCCTATTGTTGCTCGGGATCCCGTTGCTCGCCTACTTGCGCGGGAAACGCGGGCCGGCTGCGGCGTTGACTTTTTCGTCAACAGCGACACTGCGCGCCATCGGAAAACAGAGCGCTGCTCGCGCCGGCAAAATGTTGCGCGCGCTACTGCTCGCAACTTTAGCGCTTTTCGTCATCGCGCTGGCGCGGCCGCAACTTGGCAAAAGTCTTACTCAAGTCGAAGCCAGCGGTATCGACATCATGCTCGTGCTCGATGTCTCCGGGTCGATGTTGATAAAAGATTTTACGATCGGCGGCGAAGAAGCGACGCGGGTTGATGCGATCCGCGAGGTAACGCGAAAGTTCATCGAAGGCCGGCCGAACGATCGCATTGGCATCATCGCCTTCGGCGGCCGGCCTTACGTGGTAAGTCCGATGACTTTGGATCACGATTGGCTTTTGCAAAATCTTGAACGAGTGCGCATTGGACTGGTTGAAGACGGTACCGCCATTGGGTCGGCCATGGCCGTGGCGGCGAACCGATTGAACGACAAACGTTCCAAGAGCCGCGCCATTGTGCTTTTGACTGATGGAGAAAATAACGCGGGAAAAATTCCGCCAAATACCGCGGCGGAAGCGGTAAAAGCGCTTCATATCCACTTCTACGCGATCGGCGCGGGCATTAACGGAATCGCGCCGGTGCCGATCTTTACTCCGCGCGGCCCGCTCACTGACACGTTGGGCAATATTCTCTATGAAAACCAGCCCGTGGAATTCAACGAGGCCGGGTTGAAGGAAGTGGCGAAGATCGCAGGTGGACAATTTTTCCGCGCCACCGACACAAAATCGCTCGACCAAATCTATCAGGACATCGACAAGCTTGAGAAATCGACCGTGAGCGTAAAAAAATATCAGGAATATCGAGAATTATTTCCGCTCTGCATCATGAGCGGCTGCGGTTTGCTGCTCGGGCAGATTTTGTTGTCGCAGACAATCTGGAAAAAATTGCCGTGAAGGAGACGTCGATCTTATGAGCTTCGGGGCGCCGGAATGGTTTTGGGGATTGCTGGCAATACCAGTGCTCGTGGCTCTTTACATTCGCGCAGAACACCGCGGCGACGACCGTTTGCGCGAATTTGTTTCGCCGCGCTTGCTCCCGCAACTCTCGGGAACGGTAAATCGATTTCGCCGCGTCCTGCGTTTCGGGTTGCAATTGTTCGGCCTCGTCTGCGCGATCGTCAGCCTGGCTCAACCCCGCTGGGGTTACACGTTCCAGGATGTAAAACGCAAAGGTCTCGATTTGCTCATCGCGGTGGACACGTCGCGCAGCATGCTTTCCAACGACGTGCCGCCGAACCGTCTGGAACGCGTCAAACTCGCGGCGCAGGATTTGATTAACGAATTGGAAGGCGATCGTGTCGGCTTGATTGCGTTTTCCGGTCGCGCCTTTTTGCAAGCACCGCTGACAATCGATTACGAAGCCGCCGTGGAATCGATCAACGATCTTGACACAAAAACCATCCCGGAAGGCGGGACAAATATTTCGGAAGCAATCGCGCTCGCGTCGCGAACTTTCGGAAAGAGCGCGATGGGAAATCGCGCGCTGATTATTTTTTCCGATGGCGAAGAGTTAAGCGGCGACGCCGCGCAGAGCGCGAAAAATGCGGCCGACACCGGTGTGCGCATTTTTACGGTCGGCGTGGGGACGCCCGAAGGTTCGCTCATTCCGATCAGCAGCGAAGATGGCGGAACAGCTTTTGTCAAAGATTCAGCAGGGCAAGTCGTAAAATCGAAATTGGATGAAAAACGTTTGCGCGAGATTGCCCAAGCGAGCGGAGGATTTTATCTGCACTTGGAAAACGGCCCGCGCACAATGCAGCAGATTTACGCCGAAGGCCTCGCCAAAATGCAAGCCGCCGAGCTCGACGTGCGCTTGTCGCGGAAGCCAATCGAGCGCTACGAATGGCCACTGAGCGTAGCTTTGCTTTCGATCGCAATGTCGATCTTGATTGGCGAACGCAAACGGGTGCGCGAAAAAGTTTATTCTCGCGTGGCGGCAAAAATGGCGACAGCAACCGCTCCTCTCCTGATCTTTTTCGGGCCATTCGCCTTTGCCGCGGTCTCCGGGCTGAAAGCCTATGATGACGGAAAGTTTGGCGATGCTTACACGCAGTTTCAGGAAACATTACAAGCGCATCCACATTCGCGCGTTGAAGACAAGCTCCAATTCGATTCCGGCGCGGCGGCTTATAAAATGAAAGAGTACAGCAAAGCGCTAGAATCGTTCAGTCAGGCGCTGCTCTCGCCGGATCGTGGTCTGCAGAGCAAGAGCCATTACAATCTTGGCAACACGCTTTATGAACGTGGCGAAACGCTAAAGAGCGACGATAAAAAGCTGAGCGATTGGACAAACGCGCTGCAGCACTATGAGCAGACGCTTAAGTTCGACCCGCAGAACAAAGAGGCGAAGGAGAATTACGAATACGTAAAGAAAAAGATCGAGGAGCTAAAGAAAAAGCGCGAGCAACTGCCGCCACCCTCGCCTTCGCCCTCGCCGCCATCAAAGCCGCAAAAGAACGAAAAGCAAAATAACCAAAATCAGCCGCAGCAATCCTCGTCGCAAGATCGACACCAACAGCAGAAAGAGCAGGAACAACAGCAGCAGCAGCAGCAGCAATCACACGCTCACAACAACCCCGGAAACGGCCAGAACCAAAAACCAGAAGACAAGCAGAACCAAGCTCAAGCGAAGAACGAACAGCGGGGAAAAAAACAACCAGAACCTGGCGAGAGCCCGTCGCCTTCGCCTGGCAACGGACAGCAGCAACAAACTCAACCCTCGCCTTCGCCTGGTGAACAAAAAGGCGACCAGGCCAAAAAAAATCAATCGCCGGGAGAAGGTGAAGGCTCAGGCGAAAATGCGACGCCGTCCGCGACTCCGTCAGAATCGCCGCAAAAGAAATTCGCTGGCGAATTGAAAGGAGCCGCAAGTGAGAAACCGGAGAAGCCGCCGGAACAAACCGCGCAGATTGCCGAGGCCGAACCGGAGAAGGAAAGTCAAATGAGCGAACGCCAGGCCGTGGCGCTCCTCCAGTCGATGAAGGATGAAGAGGCGCGTGTGCGATTGGATGAACACAAGGCCGCACGTCATGTCTATAACGACTGGTAGAACGATGGCGTTCGATGTTTGATTGAAGATGTCGATGTACGGAATGCGTGCTTCCATTCCAGTTTTTTTCCTGGCGCTGACCGCGTTTGGCGGAGCCAATTGCGTGCTTGCGGATGCTCCGAGAGTGACGGCAGTTCTGAGCAACTCGGAAGCCGCCGTCGGACAAACGGTCCAGTTGCAAATCAAAGTCACGGGCGATCGCGTTGCGGAAGCGCCCGAAAATATCGCTATCGACGGTCTTGAAATTAATCGCACCGGAACAGAGCAGCACTTCGAGATGAACAACTTCAACGTGAGCTCGAGTGTGATTTACAATTACACGATTCTGCCGCTCAAATCCGGCACGTTCAAAATTCCGCCGCAAACAGTTCGCATCCGCAGTAGTTCGCTGCGCACACCGGAATTGACATTAAATGTCGCGGATTCGCCTGGTCGTTCCTCTTCGTCGCGCTCAAATCGCAACCTGCCACCTAGCGATGCGAATAAGCTTGTCTTCGCCGAATTGATCGTGCCCAAAAAGATTGCCTTTGTCGGTGAGATGGTGCCGGTCGAAATTCGTCTTGGCTTTGACCCGCGCGCTCATCCGAAATTGGTCGATGGCCCGGAGATAACCGGGCAGGGATTTACTGCGCAAAAGTTGCAGCAGTCCCAGGAAAATCTGGAAACGATCAACGGCAGATCTTACGACGTGGTGACGTTCAAGACTGCGGTCGCGGCCGCGCGCGCGGGAAAATTCGAAATCGGGCCCGTGAAAGCGAAAGCGCAGGTGTCGCTCCCACGAACCCCGAGCACGTCACGATCGCGCTCACGCTCGCCCTTCGACCTGTTCAACCTGGATGATCCCTTCTCCGATCCGTTCTTTGCAGACCCATTTGGTCAATCCGAGCGGCGCGAGATTGACGTGGAAAGTGAACCGGCAGCCTTCGAGGTGAAACCGCTGCCCGCGAATGCGCCGCCGAGCTTCTCCGGCGCGGTCGGGAATTTCACGATGACGACGGACGCCAATCCAAAAAATGTGGAAGCCGGCGACCCGATTACCGTAACATCGACAATTTCCGGACGCGGAAATTTCGATCGCGTCAATGCGCCTGCCTTTGAGGATGAGCACAGCTGGCACAAATATCCGCCATCTGCCAAGTTCAAGCAGGACGACGACGTTGGTATCAGCGGCGCGAAAACTTTCGAGACCGTAATTTCTCCGAATGAAAAGAAGCAGGCCCTTCCACCTTTGGCATTTTCGTATTTCGATCCGCTTAAGGAAAAATATCTGACGCTGCGGAGCGACGCGATCCCGATCAGTGTCCAAGGTGGCGCCCCGGCCCCGCCGAACGCGGTCTCATCGCAGCCGGCGGCAACGGCGCCAGCTACCGTCGCTGCGAAGCCGTCACCGAAGCCGCAGGATATTTTGTATCAACTGACGGAACGACCCGCCCGCGCGCAGTCGTTCACGCCGCTGTTCGCGCGCCCGATTTTCTGGATTGCCCAACTGGTCCCGCTGGCGGCACTGCTTGGATTTGCCGGATGGAAAATCCGAAAAGCGAAGATCGACAATCGCGAAGCGCGACGCATCGGCGCTTTGCACCAGGAATCGACTGATCTTTTGCGAAGGTTAAGACGAGGTGAGGTGTCGCCGCAGGAATATTTCTCGGACGCTTCCCGCGCTGTGCGGGTGAAGACGGCGCTCGCCAAGAATGTCGATCCTAACGCAGTGGATGCGGAAATGGCGGCAGCAACATTTCAGCTCGACGAAAACTCCCGCGCACAATTGCACCGGTTGTTCGAGCGAAGCGACGAATTGCGTTACAGCGGACGTCCCAATGGGACCGGAACAATTTCCTCGGAAAACCGCCGTGAAGTGCTGGACCTGATCGAAAATTTACGGGTATGAAACAACTGATTGCCGATCTTTGCTGTAGACGGCGCCCTCTGGGCGGAGCAACGTGCGTTTGCTTCGGCAAGTCAGCGTCGCGCTCCGCAGAGCG
>CATPAW010000234.1 GCA_955652255.1 uncultured Chthoniobacterales bacterium
CCGGGAACGCGAACGCGGTTTCAATCAGGCAGCTTTACTCGCGGACTTGTTGAGCGCGCAGATGTCGATCCAAAATAAACCGGCGCTCCAGCGCATTCGTTACACGATCACCCAGACTGCATTCGATCGCGCCGAACGGATGGAAAATTTACATGGCGCGTTTCGTTTACGAAAAAACACGGACGTGCGAGAATTGCGCGTGCTTTTTATCGACGACGTTTTGACAACCGGCTCAACCCTGAGTGAGTGCGCGCGTGTTTTGAAAAAGGCCGGCGCCAGCTCCGTTCACGCAGCGACGGCCGCCCGCGCGTAGTTCCAATGGCAATTTTCAAGAAACCCTCACTGAAAGCGCAGAGTCGCAAGAAACGCGACATCCCACACGGACTTTTCCAAAAATGTCCTGGCTGCAGCGAAGTCGTGCACGAAATCGAGCTCGTCGAAAATCTGCGGGTTTGTCCGCGCTGCGATTATCATTTCGCGCTCTCGGCCCAGGAACGGATCGACAATTTGCTCGATCCGCAAAGTTTCGTGGAAATGGATGCCGATCTGAAGTCCATCGATACGTTGCGTTTTCAGGGCATGGCCACCTATAAAGATCGCCTCAAGAGTTACCAGGCGAGCACGGGATTGCTCGATGCCGTCATCAGCGGATATGGAATGCTCCACGGTTACAAAGTGGCGATCGCCGTGATGGATTTCGGTTTCCTCGCTGCCACCATGGGCTCGGTCGTGGGTGAAAGAATCACCCGCACAATCGAATACGGCACGACCAAGCGTTCCGCCGTAATCATCGTTGCCGCTTCCGGCGGCGCACGCATGTACGAAGGAATGTTGAGTCTCATGCAAATGGCGAAAACGAGCGGCGCACTTTCCCGACACGCCGAACAGCGAATTCCGTATATTTCCGTTTTAACGAACCCGACCACCGCCGGCGTCATGGCCAGTTTCGCTTCGTTAGGCGATGTGATCATTGCCGAACCCAGGAGCATGATCGGTTTTGCCGGGCCGCGCGTCATTAAGGAAACCACGCACCAGGATTTGCCGAAAGGATTCCAGACCGCTGAATTTCTCGAGGAACATGGATTGATCGACATCATCGTGCACCGCAAAAAAATGCGGGACCAAATCAGCCAGTTGCTCAGCTACTTTTCCTCCACGCAGTGAACTACCGGGAGGCGCTCGCCTGGCTCTACAGCCTTCAGCGCTTCGGCATCAAGCTCGGACTGGAAAACATTCGGCGGCTAATCGACGAGTTGCATGTCGATCTTGCCGGCGCGCGCGTCATTCACGTTGCCGGCACCAACGGCAAAGGCTCGGTTTGCGCCATGATCGATTCGATCTGCCGCGCGCAAAAATATCGCACCGGTCTTTTCACCTCGCCTCACCTCGTCACTTTTCGCGAGCGCATCCGCGTGAACGGCGAGATGATTTCGGAGGAAGCGGTGGCGCCGGCGCTGACTAAGATTCGCGATCTGATCGCAGCCTGGGAACCGCATCCGACTTTCTTTGAAATCGCCACCGCCCTCGCCCTGCAACATTTTGCCACTGCCAAGGTCGACATCGTCATTTTGGAAACGGGCATGGGCGGCCGGCTCGACGCCACCAATGTCGTGCAATCAACCGTCGCAGTGATTACGCCGATTGATTTTGACCATGAAAAATGGCTTGGCGACTCGCTGGTGAAAATCGCGACTGAAAAAGCGGGCATCATCAAACTGAAAGTGCCGGTCGTTTCAGCTCCGCAAAAAAAAGATGTTAAAGTTGTTTTGCAAAAACGGGCTGCGGAATCCAGTGGCCCGATTGAATTCGTGACTGAGCCTTATGAGCAGCATCCGATCGCACTGACAGGCGCGCAGCAAAAACAGAATGCCGCTCTTGCCGTCGCGGCCATCCGCGTGGCAAAGATCGACATCGACAATTCAACGATTGCGCGCGGACTTTCGTCTGTCGATTGGCCCGCGCGTTTCCAGCGATGGGACAAGCACACGATCATCGATGGTGCGCATAATCCCGCCGCCGCGCACACTCTCGTCGAAACCTGGCGGGAAATTTTTGACGATCAGCTTGCCACGCTGATCCTCGCGATTCTATCCGACAAAGATTTGCATGGAATCTGCGAAGCGCTCGTGCCGATCACCGATCACGTGGTCTTGCCCAGGATACGCAGCGCGCGCGCCGCGAATCCGCAGGAGCTCGCCAAGATTCTGATTAATCTTGGGACTAGATGCCAGATTTGCTCAACGGTGGCGGATGCATTGGAAAACGCCGCTGCGCGTAACGAGTCCATTCTAGTCACAGGCTCATTGCATTTCGCCGGTGAAGCCCTCGCTTATCTGCAAGGCAAACCGGCTGCGTTCGAAGAATGCGCGCAATGATGTTGTAGGTGCCGCCCGTTCGAACGCGCACGTTCTCGGTAGTGCACGCGTCTCGCGTGTGGGTTTCGGCGTCGCGCCGAAACGGTCTTCCGCAAAGTTCGCGATGGCGAGGACGCCATCGCCAGCACGCGAGACGCGTGCACTACCCTTCAATCCGCGGGAACAACGGCACCGGTTTACCCACGACATGCCCATCTGGCAAACCGCCCCACGTCGTCTCGGCGAGACGAAACCGTTCTTCTTGCCCGCTCAACTCCATCTTCCAATTGAGTTGATCAAAAATTCCATGTGCCGCGCGGGGCAATACCGGCAAAATTAAGATCGCGATGATCCGAAGCGCTTCGGCCACATGATAGAGGACCGCATCAAGTTCTTTAGTTTGTGTCGCGTCTCTGGCGAGCTTCCATGGCGAAGCTATATCAATCAGGAAGTCAGCAGAACGTGCGACGTGAAAGGTCTCGTAAAGGACGAGATGTGTAGCGAACGTATCCATTTCAATCGTGTAAGCGCTCGCCCATGCGACGACGAAATTATCTCTAAACTCGGGCAAAGACGCTTTACTACCATTTCTTTTAAAAACTGTATTCTCGGCCCCTCGTTCAATTACTCCATGGCGGTACTTCCAAATCATAGTTAGAGATCTGTTAAGCAAGTTTCCTAGCGAATTCGCGAGATCAGTGTTGTAACGCTCCACAAGGCGCTCTTCCGAGAAGTCCGTGTCGGTTCCAGTCGCGATGTCGTTAATCAAATAATATCGCAGCGCTTCGGCGCCGTATTTGTCGGAAAGCGTGTTTGGATCGACAATGTTCCCGGCGCTCTTGCTCATCTTCGCTCCGGAGATGTTCCACCAGCCGTGCACGAGTAATTGCGGCATGGCCTCGTCGGGAAATCCGATGGCGTGGAGCATAATGAGCCAGTAAATCCCGTGCGCCGGAATGAGAATGTCTTTGCCGATAATTTGCAGCGCAGGCCAACGGTCGCGGAATCCTGCCGGCTGATCTTCGTACTTGTCGATTTTTGGATCGTAACCGGCGAAGCTGATGTAGTTGGTTAGGGCATCGAACCAGACGTAGGTGACGAAATCTTTGTCGAACGGCAGCTCGATGCCCCAGTCGAGCCGCGATTTCGGACGCGAAATGCAAAGGTCGCCACTGAGTTTCGCAACCGCGTTGCGCAACTCGGTCTGACGGAAATCCGGAATGACGGTACCCCGTCCCGCGCCTGCGGGATCGATGTACGACAGCAGCCACTGTTTGTGCTGCCCGAGCTTAAAATAATAATTTTCTTCTTCGCGAAATTCGACCTGCCCCCACTCCAGGCCGAACTCGCCATCGGGCCCGCGCTCTTTGTCGGTCAGAAATTGTTCCTGGCGGACTGAGTAGTAGCCGGCTTGCTTGTCTTTGTAGATTTGCTTGTCGTCGAACAACCGCTGCAAAATTCCCTGCACACATTTTTTGTGAAGCGGATCGGTCGTCGCAGCCCAACGGTCGTAGCGCACGTCGAGCTTTTCCCAAAGATCGACAAACTTTTGCGTGATGGCTTTGACGAATGCGGCCGGCGCGACGCCTTCCTTCACGGCCGATTGCTGCACTTTCTGTCCGTGTTGATCGACGCCGGTGAGAAAAAAAACCTTGTCGCCTTTGAGCCGATGATAGCGCGCGATTACATCGGCCAGCACCTTTTCGTAAGCGTGCCCGATGTGCGGCGCCGAGTTGGTGTAATCGATCGCCGTGGTGATGAAGAACATCTTTGCCATTTCGCGCGACAAACTGGCGGACTAATCGTTGTAGGGCAAGCGCGTCGCTTGCCAACTTGTTCAAAGCGACCGGTACGATCGGTTTGGGCGCCGCTTAGGTTGCCGCCCCTGTAGTTTCAAGCGCGAGTGCGTCGCCGCATGAAAATCGTCTTAATTTCTTAAGTCGAAACTTTCTTCCAGATGCCATTTACTTCTTTCCAATTGTAAAGCGGCTTGCCGTTGATCTTGTGGACGGAAGTCTCGGTGACCTTCATGTTGCCCGGCTGCCCGGTCATGAAGAAATCGATGTCATACGTCTTGCCGTCGGTCGTTTTCATATCGACGCAGGCAAAATATTTGCCGCCACCGATACTCGAAACCCGATCGTCGTGCACCCGAATCAAATCGAGCGCCAAATCTTGGCCCTTGTACTTAACGTGGAACTTTCGATCGACGGATCTCTTACTCTCGCTGCCGATATGCTTCTTGATCCCAGCAGAGATATCAGCCTTGCTCACTTCCTTCGCCTGGGCCTGAGGATGTTCGGTCGAGCTGGCCGGAACTTGTATCGTTGTCGGCAGATGTGCCACTGGATGTTCTGCAGCACGGATCGGCATGACCGGCGTGAAGAGCAACGCAACCGCTGTTGCGATAATGAATCGTATAGTCATAAGCTTAAGATGTTGAATTTACTTCGCTTTGTTCGGACAAAATATTTTGCCGCGGTTTCCGATGGTTTGTGAAGCCAACTGTTTGCATGGCATAGACGCGCCAGCTCCGAGACCTTCTTCCATTCCTACCGAACTGCGATTAGGTGCAGCCCATCGTTCATAATCGGATTCTTCGTAAACGCAGTGCATTCGCGATCACTGAGACTGAACTGAAACTCATCGCCGCGCCGGCGATCACCGGACTCAACAGCAATCCGAAAAACGGATAGAGCGCACCGGCGGCGATCGGGATACCGAGCGCGTTATAAATGAAAGCGAAGAAAAGATTCTGCCGAATGTTGCGCATCATGGCGTGACTGAGCGCGATCGCTTTCTCGATGCCGCGCAGATCGCCTTTCACGAGCGTAATGCCGGCACTTTCCATTGCCACGTCGGTGCCGGTGCCCATCGCGATACCGACGTCCGCGGCCGCCAACGCGGGCGCGTCGTTGATTCCGTCACCCGCCATCGCGACGATGTGTTTTTGCTCGCGCAATTTCCGCACGCGCTCGTTTTTGTGCTTCGGTTCAATGCAGGCTTCCACTTCATCGATGCCGAGTTTTTCGGCCACGGCTTTCGCGGTGCGCGCATTGTCGCCCGTCAACATGATAATTTTAATCCCGAGCCGATGCAGATGTCGAATTGCTTCGATACTCGATTCCTTGATCGGATCGGCCACAGCGATTATGCCGGCAGCGCGCCGATCGACGGCGACGAATATCACCGTTTGTCCCTGTTCTTGAAGCTCGCTCGCTTTTGGCTCAAGCAGCGCGATTCCACTCACATTCTGCGCGCGCAAAAATTGCGCCTTGCCGACGAGCACTTC
>CATPAW010000235.1 GCA_955652255.1 uncultured Chthoniobacterales bacterium
GAGAAATCGTCGCTGTCCTTCGGCGAATAGAATGTCGAATGCGAGAGTCGATTTTCCCGAACCGCTCAATCCCGTGATCACAACCATCTGATCGCGCGGGATCTTGACATCGATGTTTTTCAGGTTGTGCTCGCGGGCGCCGTGAATGCCGATTGCGCCATCGCTGCCGTTAATTCGGAAACGCGGAGGTGCTTCTGCTGCTCGCGCGAGTTCCTCCTCGTCACCGTTGCCATAAACCAGTCGCTGTGACGAAGTGCGCGATGGCGCTCGCGTTCTCGAGAGTACGTTTCGCAAGAATCGGCCAGTGTGCGAATTTTCGATCTTCGCAATCTGCTCCGGAGTGCCAGCGCCGACGACTTCACCGCCGTCATCTCCTGCTTCGGGTCCAAGATCGACAATCCAGTCGGCGGACTTAATCACTTCGAGATTGTGCTCGATCACGATGATCGAGTGGCCACGATCGACCAGTCGTTGAAAGACGTGCAAAAGCATCGCGACGTCGTCGAAATGCAAACCGGTCGTCGGTTCGTCGAAAATGAAAAGATTATTGCGTTCGTCATCTTCGCCGTTCTTTCCGGTTTCCGAACCGCCCGTCCGGCTCGGACTCCGGTTTCCGGTTTCGGCCAAGTGCCTGACCAGTTTCAAACGCTGCGACTCACCGCCGGAAAGCGTGTTCAACGGCTGGCCGAGCCGCAGATAACCGAGACCGACCTCGTCCAGGACATCGAGCGGTTCTGAGAGAGTCTTTCGTTCACCGATCTGGGCGAAAAATTGGATCGCTTGGCTCACAGTCATTTCGAGCAGATCGTGGATCGATTTGTCGTGCAGTTTAATCTTCAGCACATGCGGCTGGAATCGTTTGCCTTCACATTCCGCGCAGCGGACGTATAGATCGCTCAGAAATTGCATTTCGATCTTTTCGAACCCCGTGCCCGAGCAGCGTTCGCAGCGACCGCTGCCGGAATTGAACGAAAACGCGCTCGCGGTCAGCCCCTGCGACATCGCTTCCGGCTGCGCAGCGAACAATTCGCGAACGCGATCGTAAAGCCCGAGATAAAGAATCGGCGTTGATCGCGGAGTGCGCGCGAGCGGTGATTGATCAACCATCACGACTTCGCCGATCCGATGGGCGCCGGTGACCGATTTGCACGCGCCCGCTTCCTGATCGGTCGATTGGCCTTTAGCGATCAGCAGGTTCCGATAAAGCACGTCGTTAATCAGCGTCGATTTGCCGGAGCCGGAGACGCCGGTCACGCATGTGAAGACCCCGAGTGGAACATCAACATCGATATTCTTAAGGTTGTGCTCGCGCGCGCCGGTAATCTTGATCGACGATGTCGATCTTCGCCGTGATTTCGGGACCAGGATCGATTTGCGGCCACCCAGGTAATCGGCGGTGAGTGAGTTTTTGTGAAACAAAAGCTGATCGAGCGCGCCGTTGAAAACCAATTCGCCGCCGCGCTCGCCGCGACCCGGGCCGATATCGATCAAATTATCGGCCGCGCGAATAATTTGCTCTTCGTGCTCGACCACGAGGAGCGTGTTGCCGCGATCGCGCAAATTGTGCATCACGCGGACAAGCCGGCCGATATCGCGCGGATGCAAACCGATGCTCGGCTCATCCATGACAAAGAGCGTGTTCACGAGCGACGCACCGAGACAGGTCGTCAGGTTTACGCGTTGCACCTCGCCGCCACTTAAGGTGCGCGTCGAACGATCGAGCGTCAGATAACCAACGCCGACTTCACACAAATAATTCAGTCGCGCGCAAATTTCGTCGCGCAGCATGTGCGCGGTCGAATCGCCGGGTGCGATGTCGATCTTCGCCAGCAAATCGCGCGCATTGGAAATGGAAAGCGCCGCGAAATCCGGCAGGCTCAACGATTTTTTCCCGACAACGATTTTATAATTCAGCGTTTCGGGCTGAAATCGTCCGCCGCCGCAACTCGGACAAGTCGTGTAAGCGCGGTAGCGGCTGAGCAGCACCCGCATGTGCATTTTGTAAACTTGCGATTCGAGCCAGCGAAAAAATCCCCGGACGCCGTACCAGCGATCGTTTTCATAATCGTCATCGGTATATTCGCCGCTGCGTTTCTCGCCGTTGATGACGAAATCCTGATCGGCCTTCGGCAGTTCTTCGAACGGCAGATTGATGTCGATCTCTTCGCGGGCACAGGCCCGGAGCAAATCTTTTTGCGATTCACCGAACTCCTGACCGCGAAACACGCGCACGACGCCTTGTTTGATCGATAATGAGCGCTCCGGAATCGCTTTGTTCAGATCGATAGTAATCGTGCGCCCAAACCCGCGACATGCCGGGCAGGCCCCGAGCGGATTGTTGAAAGTAAAAAGACCGGGAGTCGGCGGACGAATATCGAGATCGCAGTGCGCGCAATGCCAGCCGGTGGAGAAAGGATGCTCGGCCTTTGCTTCAGGATCGACAATGTTGACTTTGCCCTTGCCGAAGCGAAGCGCAGTCTCAAGCGCTTCGATCAAGCGCGCGCGATTCTCTTGAGTGATCGCGATGCGGTCTTGAATGACTTGGACGCGCGCGCCGAGCCGCTTGGTCTTTTTTGGATCGACATCTACGCGCACGACTTCGTTGTCGATCCAGACGCGAAGGTATCCCTGTTGCTGGAGGAACTCGAAAAACTTCCGCGGTTCGGTTTTCGCAGGAACCGATACCCAAAACGTGATCAGAATATTTTTGCCGGCGCAGTCACGCAAGACTTCATCCGCGATCGACTTCGCGGTTTCTGGCCGAATCTCACGACCGCAGCTTGGACAGAAGGCTTTGGCGATACGCGGCCAGAGTAATTTCAAATAATCATTGATCTCAGTCATCGTCCCGACGGTCGAGCGCGACGATTTGACCGGATTGGCTTGTTCGATTGCAATCGCCGGCGGAATCCCGCGGATATCGTCCACGCGCGGTTTGTCCATCCGGTCGAGGAATTGCCGCATGTAAGGACTGAACGTCTCGACATAACGGCGCTGGCCTTCGGCGTAGATCGTTTCGAAGGCGAGGCTTGATTTGCCACTGCCGCTCGGCCCGGTTACGACGGTCAATTTCCCCAGCGGAAGATCGACATCTACGCCTTTGAGATTGTTCTGGCGGGCCCCGCGGATCTCAATGCAGGTCGCCGCGACGACCGCGGTCAGGCATTTTTTTTGAACAACCTTCGAACCCACTGGAGATTATCCGAGCACGGCGCGCGATTGGCAAATCTCACACACAAAAAGCGCGTGTCATCCCGAACGAATGTGAGGGATCTCCCACGAGCTGACGGCGTCACTCAATTCTGCGATTGAGTGATCAATCACCCATTGTGAGATCCCTCGCTCTGCTCGGGATGATTGACTCTACTCTTTGAAACGGGCGGCGACTTTTTCGCGCCGCTTCATCAGCTCGTCCGGCACGACGCCGCCGAGTGAATCGAAAAACTTTTTGTGCTCGGCGAGTTCTTTTTTCCACTCCTCGTGATCGATCTCGAGCAATTCGTCGACGCACTTGTGATCGATCTCGAGCTCGGCCAGATCGAGATCGTGTAGTCCCGGTAGCCAGCCGATCGGCGATTTGAGCGCGCCGTCACTGCCTTCACAGCGATCGATGATCCATTTCAGCACGCGCATATTGTCGCCGAAACCGGGCCAGAGAAATTTGCCGTCTTCGCCTTTCCGGAACCAATTCACGTTGAAAATCAGCGGCGGCTTCGTCAGGCGCTTTCCAATTGCGAGCCAGTGCCGGAAATAATCGCCAATGTTGTAGCCGCAGAATGGCAGCATCGCCATCGGATCGCGCCGGACCTGCCCGACGGCGCCGGTGGCGGCCGCAGTTGTTTCCGAAGCCATGGTCGCCCCGAGATAGACGCCGTGCTCCCAATCGAACGATTGAAACACGAGCGGCATGGTGTTGCTGCGGCGTCCGCCGAAAATGATTGCACTAATTGGAACGCCCTCGCCTTTTTCGAAATCGGGATCGAGAACGGGATTATTCCGCACCGGCGCGGTGAACCGGCTGTTCGGATGCGCGGCTTTTTCTTTTGAATCGGGCGTCCAATCGTTGCCGCGCCAATCGATCGCGTGCTTCGGCGGCGCGCCGTCTTTACCTTCCCACCAAACATCGCCGTCATCGGTCAACGCAACGTTGGTGTAAAGCGAATCGTGCGCGATCGATTTCATCGCGTTCGGGTTCGATTTGTAGTTCGTGCCAGGCACGACCCCGAAGTAGCCATTCTCGGGATTGACCGCGAACAAACGACCATCGCGGATCTGCATCCAGGCGATGTCGTCGCCCACGGTCGTCACTTTCCAGCCGGCAAAATGTTTCGGCGGAATCAGCATGGCGAAATTTGTTTTGCCGCAGGCACTCGGGAACGCGGCCGCCACGTAATGCTTTTTCGCCTCGGGCGATTCGATCCCGAGGATCAACATGTGCTCGGCCATCCAACCCTGTTTACGAGCGAGATAGGAACCGATCCGGAGGGCGAGACATTTTTTGCTTAACAAAACGTTGCCCCCATAACCCGAGCCGACGGAGATGATGGTGTTGTCCTGCGGGAAATGGCAGATGAAGCGCCGCGCGGGATCGACATCTAATAATGAATGGACGCCACGGTTCCATTCCGCGGCCGGATCATGGCCGAGCCGTTTGACCGCGATCGCGCCCATCCGGGTCATGATCCGCATACTAAGAACGACATAAATGGAATCGGTGATTTCGAATCCGACTTTGGTCAGGGGCGAGTCAGGCGGCCCCATGATATATGGCACGACGAACAGGGTGCGGCCGCGCATCGCTCCTTTGAGCAAGCCGTGAAGCTTTGAATACGTCTCGGCCGGCTCGCTCCAATTGTTGGTTGGGCCAGCCTCTTCTTTGCTCGGCGTGCAAATGAAAGTGAACTGCTCCACCCGCGCGACATCGTTCGGATTGGAGCGATGCAGATAGGAGCGCGGAACTTTTTGGTCGTTCAGCTTGATCAGGACATTCTGCCGGACCGCTTCCTGATGCATATATTCGTGCTCGCGATCGGAGCCGTCGCACCAAAAGACATTTTCCGGCTTGGTCAGAAGCTCCACTTCATGCACCCAATCGAGCACCGCCTGGTTAGCCGGCTTGTTCTCACCGATTCCGGACGGCGGCGAAATTGCGGGCGCGATATTTTTCATGAATACGATGTCGATTCTGGTGGAATCGAGCGGAATATGAATTTCTGCCGGTTCGCGCGGTTCTCCAAGAATTTTTTCAACCACCGGGAACGTCGCTTGCGTCAGGAAAACGGCAGCTGTCTATTGCAGCATGTTCGGAGTCACTACCGCCGATGATTATCGACCGGTAACGTGGGTGGGCCGCTATCCGGTACGCGTGACTACGATTATCGCCGCGCTCTATGTGCTGGGGATGTTTTTCACCACAATTGCGCAAAGCGCGCATTGGGACCTGATGCCCTTCGCGTTTCAATCGCGCTCTTTTCTGCACGGGGCGATTTGGCAGCCGTTCACCTGCATCTTCATTCAACCCGCTTCATTTTTCTTTCTCTTCAACGTCATTTTTTTCTACTGGGCCGGAACCGAAGTGGAAAAATATCTCGGCATCCGGCGTTATCTTTTGCTTTTCGGAATGCTGCTGTTGATCGGGCCCATCATTCTGATCGCATGGGGACCGGCCGCAGCGATGTGGAGTTACGGCGGATCATATGAAATTTCGATCGGCCTCTTCATCGCGTTCGCAACCCTCTATCCGAATATCGAATTATTCGGATGGGTCACTTTGAAGTGGCTCGCCTTCGCCGGCCTGGTGCTCGCCTCGATGCAATATTTGCCCGGCCACGAGTGGGGAAATCTTTCCGTGCTTTGGGTGATGTGCCTGGCGGCGTTTCTCTACATCCGCTTCGTGCAAGGGCGAATCCCAGTCAAAGTCGACGTGGCAAGATTGAATCCGTTTCGCCGGCGACCGCGATTAACCATCGTGCAAAAGCCTTCCGTCCGCCGCGTAGTCGAGCCGGACGATGTGATTGCTTCGGTTGATCCAATTCTGGACAAGATTGCCAAGTCTGGAATGGGAAGCTTAACCGAGACCGAGAGAAAAATTCTCGACCGCGCGCGGAACCGGCTTTTGAAAAAGTCAGATTGAGGGCGCGCTTAGAAGCGTCGCGATAAATTCGTCCGTGCTCTCAGCGTGCAGCATTAAAGTTCGGAGCGGCCGATCCTTGGTCGTTCGCGCAATCGCCCCGACCACCACGAGATAATCGCTGATTAATCTTTCCGGAACGGCGATTAGAAAAATCAGATGCGCCACTTCGCCTTGGCCGGTCCACGGAATGCCAGCCTCACTGCGGCCGATGCCGACAACGATTTCGTCGACTAAATTCGTGCGGGAGTGCGGAAAGGCGACGCCATCGGCGGCATAGGTGGAATTGGTCGTTTCGCGCGCGCGCAGTTGCTCCACAAACTTTTGCGGATTGTCGATCTTATCGGCGGCCACAAGCAGGCCGACGATCTCGCGCATCGCTTCCTCCTGGGTCTCCGCGCGCAGATTGAGCGTGATTTGCTTTGGATCGATCAGATCAGCCAGCGCGATAGACATGAGGAATTGTTGGATTCTGCTCCAGTTATCCAGTTAATTGATCAGCCGTGGCAACTGAAAACAGCGGACCAGCCATAAACGAAGAGACGACCGTTTCGCTCCAGCGAAGCCTCTACGATCCCGGCTACGTCAACGCGATGTCGCATTTTTATCGTGGCGAAATGGGGCGGATTATGGTTTGGCGGCAGCGGCTCGATATCACGACCAACTGGGCGATTACCAGCAGCACCGCCATTATCACGATCGCGTTCTCCAACGCGGGGGTCCCGCACATTATTTTCTTTTTCAATCTCGCAATCGTTTGGGTAATGCTCTGGATCGAGGCGCGACGCTATCGCTTTTACGATGCGTTCCGCGCGCGGATCCGGATGCTGGAAGCCCATTTTCTGGTCCCGATGGTGATGGAGAATCGGGATCTCTTGCAGGGGGAATGGAAAAAACTCGTTTGCGAAGATCTGATCCTGCCCTGTTTCAAGATCAGCAAGCTGGAAGCGATCGGTCGGCGACTAAAACGCAATTACATTTTCATTTTCATTCTCATTTTAGTGGCGTGGGTCACGAAAATCTTTCTCCACGCACCACGCGCGATGGAAACCGTGCCTGATTTCTATCGCGCCCTGCGAGTCGGCCACATTCCGTCCTGGCTGGTGGCATTCGTGTTTGTCGGCACATTTCTGAGCGTGATCAGCATTACCATTTACGTCAGCAAAAAATCTTCCGGCGAAATTTCAGAGTTCGGGACACACCGCTCGCTCTGGCGGATCTAAAACAAGTTGAGAGTTGAGAGCTGATGGTTGAGAGAACCGCGATGGCGGAGTCTTCCGAATCCCTCAACCCTCAAACCTCATCTTTCAACCGTTTGTGCGATATTGTCGCCAAACTGCGCGCGCCCGGCGGTTGTCCGTGGGACCGGGAACAAACCCACGAATCGCTTTTGCCAGCGACGATCGAGGAAGCATATGAAGTGGCGGAGGCGGCTCGGACAAAGAATGACGCGCATTTTCGCGAAGAGCTCGGAGATCTTTTGCTCCTGGTTGTGATGCACGCGGAGATCGCGCGCGAATCCGGCCGATTCAAGATCGACAATGTCATTGCTGAGATCACCGAAAAACTGATCCGGCGACATCCGCACGTTTTTGGCGAGAGCAACGCGCGCGACGCGGACGCGGTTTTGAAACAGTGGGAAGCGATCAAACGGGAGGAGAAAAAGCGCGACCAACATTATCTGGCGAGTCTGCCGAGCGCGCTTCCGGCTTTGATGCGCGCACAAAAAGCGCAGGGCAAGGTCGCTCGCGTCAATTTCGATTGGACCGAGTTGGACGACGTGATTTCGAAAGTTGAAGAGGAGCTCGGTGAATTAAAGAATGCGATCAAGAGCGAAGAGCAAAAATCCATCGAAGACGAGGTCGGCGATTTGCTTTTCGTAGTCGTTAATCTGGCGCGCAAATGCAAACTCGACGCGGAGACCGCGCTGCATGCGGCGACGAACAAATTCGTCGGCCGATTCAATTTGTTGGAAGATGAACTGCGGTCGCGCGGTAAGAAGCTGGGCGATGTCGATCTCGCCGAGCTGGATGCGATCTGGAACCAGATCAAAATGACGAAACCCGAATGACCAATGTCGAAGGAATGACGAAGCCCGAATGGCATACGAGCTAGTCGCGTTCTTGTTTCGTAATTCGGCATTTGTCATTCGTCATTTAGCGTTCATATTCCCCGTCCCCGATGCAGATCCTGATTAATTTCCTGCTCGCGATTTACGTCTTGGTCGCGCTCCTGATGCTGCTGGTCATCCTGATGCAGCGGCCGAAGAGCGAGGGACTGGGCGCGGCTTTTGGCGGCGGCGTGACCGAAAATATTTTCGGCGCACAAACCACCAACGTTCTGGTCAAGTTCACCGGCTGGCTAACTGGGATCTTCTTCGCGCTCACCTTCACCTTGTCTGTCTTGTACGCGCACAAGACGAGCCGCGACACCGGACTGCGCCGCGAGCTGTTGAAACAGCAAACCGCCGCACAACCTTCGGCCTCACCAGCAGCCGCGAAACCATCTGGATCAGCAGCGCCTGATTCCGGGGCCGGCGTCGCTCCAGCGGGAAGTGCGACCCCGGTCGCATCCCCGGCAGCGAGCGCATCCGTTTCTCCGAAACCGAAGCCGCAATAGCGGCCAATCCGTGATCAACGATCGCGGTTCTTACCCGAAGTCGTTGGTGCGGCAAGCCGGCCGAGAGCACGCAACAAGGCGTATTGGGTCTTGTTGTAGTCCGTCACGATGTTGAGGTAATCGTTCCTGGCACGCGCCAGATCTTGTTCCGCCAAAATGGTTTCAAGCACAACTCCGACGCCGAATTCTTTGCGGTCTTGCCCGAGGCGCAAAGCTTCTGCTGCATCGGAGAGCGACCGTTTTGCCATTGCCATCTGATCGGCGAGTGATTGAACGCGGGTATGGCTCGTGATGACTTCGTTCGCAACTTGATCGATCACCTTGTCGGCGGTGAATGCGGCGCCGCGCAGGCGCGCTTGCCGGCCATGAATATTTCCGAAATCGAAAAGGCCGCCCGGCCCAACCCGCCAGGAAACTGACGCCACGTAGTCTTCGGATTCACCGAAGTGTCCCGTCTGGCTGTCCACTCCGCCGCCGAGCCCGCCGAAAAACGCCTGGCCGCCGACGCTTGGAATCAGCGGACCATAAATCGCGCCGTTCTTTGCATGCTGCGCGGCGCTAAGCAGCGCCGCGCTCTGCTGCGTCTCGGGCCGCGCCGCCAAGGCCTGAGAGATAAGATCGCCGAGCGGCTCCTTCGTAGAAATAGTTGAGAGCGGCAAGACGCTCGCATCGCGCGGCCTCAGCTCGACGGTTGGATCGAGATGCAAAACCTGAACGAGCTTCGCCGA
>CATPAW010000236.1 GCA_955652255.1 uncultured Chthoniobacterales bacterium
ATAATTTGTCGGATCGTATCTATAAAAGCCATTTTTAATCACTTGATCGACAAACCAACCGTTGATCCCCTCGTCGAAATGCGGTGGCTTGATCCCGAGCAGAAAAAAGCGGAGGAACGCCGCCAGCCCGATGATCATCCACGGAACCCAATCGATTTCCGCGATGCGCGTTTGCCATGTGGCCGCCTGATCGCGCAGTGTCGGAAAATCTGCTAGCGCGCCACCGTCCCCGCTGCTAGTACGCGCTGCAATGCGCATTCTCGTGACGGGCGGCTGCGGTTTCATCGGGAGTAATTTTATTCGATATATATTGCAACATTACAAGCCGGCCAGCGTGACCAACGTCGACGCGCTCACTTACGCCGGTAATCTCGCCAACCTTGATGGCGTGGTCGAGGAACATGGCGAACGGTACGAATTTTTCAAAGCCGATATTGCCAATGCCGACCAGATGGATGCGCTCACGACCGACCATCAATTTTACGCCGTAATTAACTTTGCCGCTGAATCGCATGTCGATCGCAGCATCAATTCGCCGCTCAACTTCATTCATACCAATGTCGTCGGCACGAGCGTGCTGCTCGATTGTGCGCGACGGCATGGCGTGCAGCGTTTTATTCAAATCTCCACCGACGAAGTTTATGGCTCGTTAGGAAAAACCGGGAAGTTCACCGAGGAATCGCCACTCCATCCAAGTTCGCCATATTCTTCGAGCAAAGCCGGCGCCGATCTTCTCGCTCTCGCGTGCTACAAAACTTACGGCCAGGAAGTGATCGTGACGCGTTGTTCGAACAACTATGGGCCGTATCAATTCCCGGAAAAATTGATCCCGCTCATGATCATCAAGGCGCTGCGCGACGATCCGCTCCCGGTGTATGGCGACGGCCTCAATGTGCGCGATTGGATTCATGTGAGCGATCACTGCGCCGGGATTGTGGCCGCGCTCTTCGAAGGCAAACCGGGAGCAATTTATAATTTTGGCGGCGATTGCGAAATGGTGAATCTCGATCTTGTCAAAATGATTTTGCAGAACCTGGGCAAACCGGAGAATCTCATTTCGTTCGTGACCGACCGGCTCGGGCACGACCGCCGTTACGCGATCGATTCCTCGTTTGCGCAGCGCGAGCTGAAATGGAAACCGCGAAAGGATTTCAAAGATGGCCTCGACGCGACCATCCAGTGGTACATCGACAATCCGTCGTGGTGGGAAGCGTTGCTCCAACGCGCGGAACGTTACTGACAACCGCTAGTAAATGGTTTTCGTCCTGCGTGTTGTAGCTGCCAGTGTCCCCACCGGCAGTTTATTAGTTCTGCCGCCAGAGACGGCGGCAGCTACAACGGCATGAAAATCGCAATCCTCGGCGCGGGTGGCCGTCTCGGCGCCGCGCTGATGCGCGAATATCGAGAAAAATTTGACGTGACCGGTTTCAACCACGCGCACCTTGATCTCTCCGATCATGCACGACTGCGCGAAAAGCTCGGCACGCTCGATGTCGATCTTGTGATTAACGCCGCCGCCTTTACCAATGTCGATCTTTGCGAGACGCAGCGCGAAGAGGCCTTTCGCATCAATGCCGAGGCGCCGCGTATCCTGGCGGAGATCTGTCGCGATAAAAGCGCGAAGCTCATTCACTTCAGCACCGATTACGTTTTTGATGGCGAAAAGCGCGAACCGTACCTTGAGGATGACGAAGCGCGACCGATCAGCATTTACGGCGAATCAAAACGGGCAGGAGAGAAATTGGTTCTGCAAACGCAAGATCGACCCGCTTCGCGCCCCACGGGCAGCCGATTGGATCAATCAGCTGGGTCGCCCAGCTCCTTCAATTTGGGTGCTTCCGGCATCGCGTCGCCTGATGTTGAAGGAGCTGCCCGGCTTCGCCGGGTTCGGCGACATCTCGTCGTGCGCGTCTCTTGGGTTTTCGGTCCGGACCGGCCGAGTTTTATCGACGGCATGATCAAGCGCGCGGGGGAAAGCGATCAGGTCGATGCCATCGCCGATAAATTTTCCGCGCCCACTTACACCCGCGACATCGCGCAAATGCTTCCACGTTTCTTCGATGTCGATGTTGGCGGAATTTTGCACTTTGCAAATAGCGGTGAATGCAGTTGGCAGGAATACGCGCAGTGGGCCATCGATTGCTGTCACGCGGAAGGCGTTCCGCTCAAGGCCACAACGGTCGAGCCGCGCCGCATGGTCGAAATGAAAAACTGGATGGCGCGCCGTCCGGTTTATTCTGTTCTTTCTACCGCGAAATATCGCGCGCTTGCGGGAATCGCGCCGCGCTCTTGGCGTGACGCCGTTGCCGATTATGTTAAAAATTCTTATTCGAAAAAATGAAAACGCTTCGTCTTATCCTGGCTGTCATCTTGTCGATCTTTTTTTCCGCGGCGGCGGGTGCCGAATTGAAATGGGAGCAAACGCAGGTCGAATTGCATCCAGCGGTCGGAGACAAAGAGGCGATCGGTCATTTTAAATATCAGAACACCAGTGATAAACCGGTTCGGTTCAAATCCGTCCGCAGCTCCTGCGGTTGCACGACCGCACAGACGCAAAAGGAGGAGGTGCCGCCCAGCGAAAAGGGAGAGATCACAGCAACGTTCAAAATCGGTGGTCGCACCGGCACACAGGTGAAAAACGTGACCGTGGATACGGACGATCCGGCGCATGCGGTAACAGTGCTTACGCTCAAGACTGTACTACCGGAGGTGGTGGAAATCACACCGAGCTTTGTTTATTGGCAGGGCGGCGAAGCGCCCAAGCCGAAGACGATTGTAGTGCATCCCGGCAAAGATTTTCCGGTGAAAGAACTTAAGGTCACTTCGTCGAACCTCGAATTTTCGACAAAAGTCGAACGGGACAAAGGCACTGGCGAATTCAAGATCGACATCGCGCCAAAACAGACGACGAGCCCAGCCGCCACCACGCTTACCCTCCAGCCCGACAATTCCACGAAGATATTTTACGTGAACGCGCGGGTGATGAACGCGCCTGCTCAGTAACTTGTGAAATCTGCGCTGCTGCGCCAGCTCTCGCTCCTCGCCGCGCTGGCGCTTGTTCCTGCGATCGGCCAGGCTATTTACTTTCGCAATAAAGTTTCGTGGCAGTCGCCGCTTCCCGTTTCCGAAATTGTTACGCTCACGCAAGCGCGCTCCTGGGGCGAGAACACGATCTGGGTTGATGCACGACCGGACGAAGAATTTGCGTATGAACATGTCCCCGGCGCGATCTTATTAAACGAAGATCATTGGAACGAATTGCTCGCGCAATTCCTGCAAAAATGGTCGCCGGAGAAAAAAGTCGTTGTTTACTGCAGCAGCCAGAGCTGCAACGCCAGCCGCGAGGTCGCGCGCCGCTTGCGCGATGAAGCGCAGCTTAAAAACGTCTTTGTGCTCGAGGGCGGCTGGGAAGAATGGCTGAAAACAAAGAAATGAAGCAAACATCGAACGCTGAATGTCGAAACTCGAATAATCGGAAACTCAGAGCCTCTGCATTCGATATTGGGCGTTGGGTGTTGGGCGCTGGGCGTTTTCTGTAAGAGATGGATTTCTCTCGGAGTACCATCGCATGGCGCATTGTCGATCCTATCGTTGGCGGCGTTTTCATTTACGCCGGCGCGATCAAAGCGCTCGATCCGATTCGTTTTGCCAACGATATCGACAACTACAAGATTTTGCCGTGGATGATCGGTATCCGGCTCGCGTTTTATTTGCCCTGGCTGGAAATCTTCTGCGGACTCGCATTGATCGCGCGGCGCCTTTATTTCGGGGGATTGTCGATCTTGACCGCGCTCATTTCCGTCTTCATCGCGGCCACCGTTTCTGCAAAAATCCGCGGACTCGACATCAGCTGCGGTTGTTTCGGTCGCGCCAGCAAAAACTGGAGCTTGCCTGCGCATCTCGCGCTCGATTTTGTCTTGCTGATCTTTCTTCTTTTGCTTTTAGGTCGCGCGCGTGGACAAGGCGGCGCGAATTCGCCACGAAACGTCGATGTATAAAATCCCAGAGGAGTTTCGCGATTTGCTCGAGGCGGACCGGCTCAGAAGAGCGCAAGCGGCCTTTGCCGCTGCGGCCGAAGAAGGAAGAAATTTAACATTCGAAAACGAAAAGAGAGTTCGTTTCGTTGGTGAGCGACTGCGCAATGCTCAGAACGAACTCGGAAAAGCCCAGAAGGCGTTCGATCTGGCGACCGGCGAACCCAAGCCGATTAGATTGACGCCTGCGGTCATCGAGGAGATCGGCAAACATTTTCCCGCCGCGCAGCATGATTTCGTAAAACAAATTCTCGACCAAGAATGCGGGCGGACGATCCCGTTCTGTCGGGAAGCAACGGCGCAAGAATTGGAATATATTCGGCTGTGCGTGCTGCGGCTGAGCAAAGGCAATCTTTCCGAGCTCCGCAAATGCGTCGAACTCGCGAACATTGATCAGCGCGACGTGTTTTTGGCGGCGGGACCGTTGATGAAAAAATGAAATCTTTATGATCAGAAAGCTCAAGTCTGGCGGCTATCGATTGTATTCGCGGAAGAAGAACCCAAAGACCGGCAAGCGAAGGAATCTGGGCACGTTCAAGACCCGCGCTGCGGCTAAGAAGCACGAAAGAGCGGTGCAGTACTTTAAGCGGAAGTAACGATTTGTAGGGCAGGCGCATCTCTACCGAATTATTTTTGGCAACCGGAGCGGCTGTCCTACAATTTTTGGAGAACAAACAAACAAGAGGAAATTATTTATGAATTACATATTGATTCGTCACAAAGTCGCAGACTTTGCCAAGTGGAAACCCGTTTATGACGGGCACGCGTCCGCGCGTGCGAGCGCCGGACTCAAAGAGGAGCATCTCCTGCGCAACATCGACAATCCGAACGAAGTAATCCTGCTTTTCTCAGCCGAGGACCTTAACAACGCGAAGGCCTTTGCCGCGTCACCGGATTTGCGCGAGAGGATGCAAACGGCAGGAGTGAGCGACAAGCCGGATATTTATTTTTTGAAATAGCCAGCTCGATCTTTTGTTCTTTGGGCGTTTAGTACGACAGTGAACATTCGCCCTGCGGTAGAACAAGATCGTGATGCGATCTAGAATATCTTCCACGAGGTCGTGGCCGCGGGTGACACCTACGCATTCGATCCGCAGATGTCGCACGAAGATGCGCTGGCGTATTGGTTTCGGGCTGACACGCACGCTTACATCGCCGAACAAGATCGACATCTTGTCGGCACTTACATTTTAAGACCGAATCAACCGGGGCCGGTTCGCATGTCGCGAACGCGGCGTTCATGGTCGCGCTGAATGCGCGCGGACAAGGAATCGGTCGCGGCATGGGCGAGCATTGCCTGAGCGAAGCGCGCCGGATCGGATTCCGTGCCATGCAGTTTAATTTTGTCGTCTCGACAAACGAACCGGCGATTCATCTCTGGCACCAGCTCGGTTTCAAGATCGTTGGCACCTTGCCGGGCGCGTTTCGGCATCCGCAGAGGGGATATGTCGATGTTTACGTCATGTTCCGTTCGTATTGTAGCCACGGCCCTGCGGGCCGTCGGACGTCGCGCAGCGACGTGGCTACAGCAATTGCCGTTTGTAATTTTCGTTCGTTAGGCCGAACTGTGAGCGACGATGCAAACGGTGATTCAAGTCATCACGAGTGGCCACGGATCTTTGCGAAGCAGGATCATGGACGATTTGCAACTCGAACGAAAGTTTAAGTTCGAGCGTAAGTGGCATAAACAGCCTGGACGTCCTCATGGTTGGGCGAAAATTCGCAGCGCCCGAAAAAACGTTCCCGGTGCGATCAATTTGGAATGGCATGGACGCAGCGGAACCCTTATCTGTCGCGTTGTGACCAAGCTGGGCAACAAACCGAACTCCATCATCGGCGACTTCGTCGATTATCTGCTCGCCCGACATCAGAGCCGCATTCTCTCCATTCACATCATGCGGCGATAATTGCCCGGATGAAAGCAACTCAAGCCGCGCTCGGTTTTCGCGTGAAGTCAGGCTGGGCTGTCGCCGTTCTCATGAGCGGTTCATTGCGCTCACCGCAATCGTGCGACAGTTGCGTGATCAATCTTTCTGATCCACGCCATCCGGCAACGCGACAGCCTTATCATGCCGCGATGGGGCTGCTCGAGACCAATGCGAGGAAACTAAAACGGCGGACGCAAAGCGTCCGGCGCACGACCGAGCAATCCGTTGTCGATCTTCTCCAGCGGTACATCGACAACGATTACAAAATTCGGTTCGCCGGTCTCGTTGTCGGAAGTGTGATCGATCCGGGCTCGATCGCCAATCCGCACATTCGCGCGCACGCCTTGGAAGGACGCCTGTTTCGAACGACACTCGCCGCTGCTTTGCAATCGCACAGCATTCGCTGCGCTGCCTTCACGGAACGCAGTGCTTACGCGACCGCAGCAAAGGCTCTTGGTACATCGCCCGCTCAAATAAAATACACTGTCACTAATCTTGGTGATTCAGCGAATGGTGCGTGGCGCGCGGAACAAAAACTAGCAGCGTTGGCAGCCTGGATGTCGTTGCGATAAACGAAACGCGCTCAGTTAAAAAGATCAGGAAGATTTTGCAATCGTTCCGAACTCGCCTTGTTGTTGAATGAGCTTTGCGACAAGGCCGGTCCAGCCGGTTTGATGCGACGCGCCGAGGCCGGCGCCAGTGTCGCCGTGAAAATATTCGTGAAAGAGATAACGATGTCGATCCATTCGGCTGGCGCTCAGGACAGGTTCTTGCGCGCCGTTCAGCGCGCCGACCGACGCGCGCTCGAACGGGCGCTCGCCGTTCTCGCCGCGCAGCCAAATTTTGATCAAGCGATTGGAAAGCTCGTTTGCGATCTCGTTCAGTGTCAGGAAATTTCCCGAGCGCGTCGGACATTCGACTTTGAAATCGTCGCCGTAGTAATGATGAAACTGCTGGAGCGACTCAATCAGCAGATAATTGATTGGAAACCAAACCGGGCCGCGCCAGTTTGAATTGCCCCCGAATAAGTTCGTTTGCGATTCCGCCGGCTCGTAGTTCACGATTTTTTCTTCGCCGCGAACGGTCAGCACGTAGGGATGCGCCTTGTGATATTTGCTGACCGAGCGTACGCCGTAATCGCTCAGAAATTCTTCCGGGTCGAGCATTCGGCGCAGCAAACATTTCATGCGATGCCCGCGGGTGAGCGCGACGAGGCGCCGTTCGCCCATGCCGGGCTCCTGCCAGCGCGACACGAGGCTAGCCAGATCGGGCCGATGAGTCAGGTACCATTCGAGGCGCGCTTTGAAGCCGGGCAACGCGTTGATCAACTGAGGTTGGATCGTCTCGACCGCGAACAACGGCAGTAATCCAACAACGGAACGGACGCGCAGCGGCAGATATCGCCCACCGGGAGTGTGTAAAACGTCATAATAAAATTCGTCATCCTCATCCCAGAGGCCAATGCCTTTACCGCCGAGATTGTTCATCGCTGCCGCAATACCAAGAAAATGTTCGAAGAACTTTGTCGCAATGTTTTCGTAAACGTGATTCTCGCGCGCGAGCTCGAGCGCGATGCGCATCAAGTTGAGGGAAAACATTCCCATCCAACTCGTGCCGTCGCTTTGCTCGAGATGGCTCCCGTCGGGGAAAGATTCGTTGCGATCGAACACGCCAATGTTGTCGAGGCCAAGAAAACCGCCCTGAAAAATATTGTTGCCTTCGGAATCCTTGCGGTTCACCCACCAGGTGAAGGCGATGAGCATCTTGTGGAAGATGGTTTCGAGAAACGCGCGATCGCCTTTGCCGGTCTGTTTTCGTTCGATCTGGTAAACACGCCAGGCGGCCCACGCAATCACCGGTGGGTTCACATCGCTAAAATTCCACTCGTAAGCCGGGACTTGCCCGTTCGGGTGCTGGTACCATTCGCGCACGATGCTATCGAGCTGAGCCTTGGCGAAATAGGGATCGACCAGTGCAAGCGGAATGCAGTGGAAAGCGAGGTCCCACGAGGCGTACCAGGGAAATTCCCACGTGTCCGGCATTGACATGACTCGTTCGTTGTAAAGATGACGCCAGTCCGAGTTGCGACCGAGTTGGCGTTCATGAGGGGGTGGCGGCTGCCCCGGATCGCCATCCAGCCATTGCTCGACGATGTAGTGATAAAACTGCTTGTTCCAAAGCAATCCCGACAGCGCCTGCCGCTGAATAGCCTGATGTTCCTCGCCTAAAGATGATGGCGCGAGCGCGCCGTAAAACTCATCGGCTTCGGCGGCACGTTGCAGAAAAATTTTGTCGAAATCAGAAAACGCGTCGCGCGGTTCTTCTCTGGGGAGAGAACGCGCTTCGCGGACCGGGTTCTCAGAAGGAGAACTTCGCGGCGAGCCGCTGCGAAGATCAGGCGGCCCGCCTGTGCTCCCCGGACTGTCGATCTTCGTTAGTCGCAAGCGAATTGTGCGTGCCTCATTAGGCGCGATCATGAATTTGTAATGCGCGGCCGCTTTTGTGCCGACGCGCTGCGGATTAACGATGTCGATCTTGCCATGAACAACGCAATCGTTGATCGAGTCTTTGACAAACGGCGTCGGATTCGGCAGGGCCCAGAGCCGTTCGGCGTTGGTCTCGTTTTCGGTGAACAAAACTTCGTCGGCGTTTTCACAATACAATGCGTACCGGCCAAACGCGTTATCCGTCGCTTCAACGATGTCGATCTTCGATGCGGTTTTGGAATTTTCTCGAAGATTTGGTTTTCGATTATCCTGGCCCCAGCTCCAGGTATTGCGAAACCAAATTGTCGGCAACAGATGCAATATTGCCGGCTCTGGTCCGCAATTCGTCGCTATGGCGCGGATCAAAATGTCGTTCGGCGTCGCTTTCGCGTATTCGATCTCGATATCGAAAAATTTTCCGTCGAGTGCGCCTGTGTCCCAAAGTTCGAATTCGCCTTCCATCTTTGAGCGCGCACCGCCTTGTGCGACGAGTTCTTCATAAGGAAAACGCGTTCGCGGATATCGATAAGCCATCCGCATAAAACTGTGCGACGGCGTGTTGTCGATGTACCAGTAAAGTTCCTTCACATCTTCGCCGTGATTGCCCTGCGGGCCGCTCACGCCAAAGAACCGTTCTTTTAAAAACGGATCGCGCTCATTCCAAAACGCAAATGCAAAACAGAGCCGTCCTTTGCGATCGCAAATTCCGCCGATCCCATCCTCATTCCAGCGATAGGCGCGCGAACGGGCGTTATCGTGCGGGAAATAATCCCACGCGTCGCCGTTTGCGCTGTAATCTTCGCGCACCGTTCCCCAGGCGCGCTCGGCCAGATACGGGCCCCAGAAATGCCACGGCTCTTCCGGTGAATTGTTTTCGGCGAGGCGTTGTTGCTCGGCGTTCATCGTTACAGCGCCGATTAGCAATCAAAAATCCGAAATCCGCAATCCGAAATCCGAAATTCGACCTACTCCCACTCGATCGTGCTCGGCGGTTTGCTCGAGACGTCGTAGCAAACGCGGTTAACGCCGCGCACTTCATTGCTAATGCGGGCGGAGATGCGCGCAAGCAATTCGTAAGGAAGCCGCACCCAGTCGGCGGTCATGCCGTCCTGACTTTCGACGATGCGGAGGACGATCGTGTTCTCGTAAGTGCGCTGATCGCCCATCACGCCGACGGAACGGACCGGCAGTAAAACGGCAAAGGATTGCCAGATGCGATAATACCAGTCGGACGATTCCATTTCGCTCACGACGATCGTGTCCGCTTCGCGCAAGATCGACAATCGCTCGGGGGTGACGTCGCCGAGGATGCGCACGGCCAGGCCCGGCCCCGGGAACGGCTGTCGATGAACGACCTCCTTGGGCAAACCGAGCTGCAAGCCAAGCTGCCGTACTTCATCTTTGAATAATTGGCGCACCGGTTCAACGAGCTCGAAGTGCATTTTCTCCGGCAATCCGCCGACGTTGTGATGGCTCTTGATCACTTGCGACGGATTGCCCTCGATCGAAACGCTCTCGATCACATCCGGGTAAAGCGTACCTTGGGCGAGAAATTTGTAACCGCCGTGTTTGCGCGCGCCGTTTCGGCGGTCTTCTTCAAGCAATTCTCCGGTCGCGTGTTGAAATACCTCAATGAATTCATTGCCGATGATCTTTCGTTTCTGCTCCGGATCGGTCACGCCTTTGAGCGCGCGCAGGAATCGTTCGCTGGCGTCCACATATTTGAGGCGCACGCGAAAATTTTCGCCAAAAACGCGCTGCACCATTTCTTCCTCACGCGAGCGGAGCAGCCCGTTGTTCACGAAGATGCAGGTGAGCTGGTCGCCAATCGCCTTGTGTAAAAGTGCGGCGGTGACGGACGAATCGACGCCGCCGCTCAAACCGAGTACGACTTTTTCATCGCCGACCTGGCGCTGAATGCGTTCGCACGCTTCCTCGATGAACGAGCCCATCGTCCAATCCATCGCGCAATGGCAGATGTGGTAGACGAAGTTTTGCAGGATCTCTCTGCCGCGCGGCGTATGCGCCACTTCGGGATGAAATTGCACGGCGAACAAATTGCGCTCCGAATTTTCGATCGCGGCGAAGGGTGAATTTTCGGTGCGGGCGGCGGCGTGAAAGCCGGTGGGCAAAGCGGTCACTTTATCGCCGTGACTGTTCCAAATATCGAGCTGCGGTCCGAGCCCCTCGAACAATTTCGACCCATCCATGACGTGTAAAACGGCCGCGCCATACTCGCGTCGCGCGCTGAATTCGACCTGACCACCGAGATGATGCGCCATCAATTGCATCCCATAGCAAACTCCCAGTACCGGAATTCCTAACGAGAAGATTTGCGGATCGACATGCGGCGCATCCTCATCGTAAACGCTGGCCGGTCCGCCGGAGAGAATGATTCCGTTCGGCTTCAGTTTTTTGACGTCGGCGGCCGAAATATCGAAGCGAACGATCTCCGAATAGACCTGGCATTCCCGCACACGGCGGGCGATCACCTGCGTGTACTGCGCGCCGAAATCGAGAATGAGAATTTTCGAATGCGCGGGCGCGACGGTTTTCACGGAGGCGGAGGATAGTCTGGCGGCGTCTCCGATACGGATGGAGCACCGGTCGGGTTGTTGGTGGATTGATTCGGGACCAATTGGCCCTGGCCGGAAATGCCGCGTTTAAGCTGGGATCCTACTTCTTCCGTGCTGCGCTGCTCCAGCGGATCGGCGCAACCGCCCATGATCAGCGCGCATACAGCGACGAACAAGCAGCGCTTCATCCGCTCATTTTAGGGACGAAGCAGTTCATTGCAAGAGCGTTGCATGGTTGAAGGGTTAAAGCGATGAAGCGTTACAGCGTTTCGAAATGTGAAAACGTGTTCATGATCGAAAACGGACTCGCTTTAACGCCTCAACGCTTCAACTTTTTAACGCGACCATGATCGCTTCGGAACTTTTACTGCAAGGTTATCGGCTCGGCGTTTTCCCGATGGCGATGGAAGACAACGCCATCGAATGGTTCTCGCCCGATCCGCGCGCGATTATGCTTTTGGAAGAATTTCATGTGCCGCATGCGCTGCAACGCGTCTTGCGAAAAGGAGTTTTTGAAATCAAGATCGACAATCGATTTGCCGAAGTGATCCGTGCCTGCGCCAAGCGCGAAGACACCTGGATCAATCCTGAAATCGTCGAGAGCTACGAGCGATTACACGAGCTCGGTTACGCGCACTCCGTCGAGACGTGGAGCAAGGGCAAACTCGCCGGGGGACTTTACGGTGTCGCCATCGGCGGCGCGTTTTTTGGCGAGTCGATGTTCCATCGAGAAAGAGACGCATCCAAGATCGCGCTCGTCGCATTGGTCGAGCATCTGCGCGCGAAAAAATTTGCGCTGCTCGACACGCAATGGCTCACGCCGCATTTGCAACAGTTCGGCGCGATCGAGATTTCAAGAGAGCATTATTTGCGGCTGTTAGGCCGTGCCGTCGAGTTGCCACGAAAGTTCCTGTAGCGACGCTCTGCGAGCGCCGAAAATGTGCGACGGTCGTAGACCGCCGCTACAACGTCACCGCGCTCTTGCCCTGCAATCGAAATCTTGCATAGTGAACGCCCGGCTTTGGCGTGCGATTGTCGATCTTACGGCTGGGTAGCTCAGTTGGCAGAGCAGTGGACTGAAAATCCACGTGTCGGCGGTTCGATTCCGCCCCCAGCCAGACCCCCGCTACAGAGGGGGAAATCACGAGGGAAATACGCCTTTTTTCGGCATCGGGCAAAAAGCCGGAAATGAAAGAAAATACCGGTTTACGGAACCCAAAGTGTCATGCATTGTCATGCACAGAGGACGCGCCAAAACGCCTCAAAAGGCTGCCAGACCGCGTTTGGCCGGTCGGAAGTGTGAAGATGCCGGTGCGGCTGTCAGCCTAACCTACGGACGTTTTCGCCCGCAGGTCCCGCAGGTAAGAAATCTTGCCCTTAACTGCGTTTTGCCTTTTTTTTCTCCCGGACTGTTTTTGTTTTCCTCGTACGCTTTTGTCCCGCTGGGTTTTTCGTCGCCAAGCCTTCCCGAATAATTTTCTCGCGCTCGCGGTTGTACTTGAACTGCGCCCCGATTATTTTTTGAGGGCGCTGCCGGAAAATCGTGTCAATGTCGCAATTCAACTCCCGTTTCGCTTTTTTCTCGCGCCTGGTTGCGCATCGGCGCCGATCTAATCCGCTTACCTATCCTCGTGCGGTTTCGTGCGGTGCCGGATTCTCGTTGTTGTGGTCGGCGACGGTGACTCCTTCTCAACGGACACTTCGGTCGCTTTGATTATGGCGAAAACCGGCATCGCCCTTTTTGAGCTTCATCCGCTTCATCGAGCCGGTCGTGATGATCGAAGTCACCGGTCCGGCGGCGGTGCTGATAAGAATCTCTGAGACGACCTTGTCAGATACAATCTGCTCAATCGTGCCGGGTAAATGATTTCGGATGCTCGTGGTCATGAGCCTGTGAAAGACGTAACGAGAATTGTGCCGAACTATTCGGCATTTAGGAAGCGGAATAATCCGCTGGAGTGCGAGTACCGCCGCCGCGTTTCATTCTTGCGACTACGTGCGGCAACGTAACCGTCTCATCCCCGAGGCTGAGGCGATCGCCGACTCGTTTGTCGCGCCTGTCCCGGCAAGCGAAGACGACGGCGTCGCTTTGACGAAGGATCTTAGTTATGGGGTCGGTGTTGGCGTC
>CATPAW010000237.1 GCA_955652255.1 uncultured Chthoniobacterales bacterium
GCGCTTTGACAATCTTTGGACAGCCGCAATGCGAGCGCGACCAGCCGATAAAAGCGCACTGCGGCTGTTAGCGATTTAGCAATTGAGCGATTCAGCGATTAGCGGACAATGATCGCGTAGTCACTAACTCACTACTTCGGTAATTCGCCAAATGGACTCGATGCAGCCCACCATCCTCATTGTCGACGACGAGAAGCATACGCGCGACGGATTGCGGCGTTTGCTCGAGAACGAGTACGACGTCTATGTCGCAGCGGACATTGCCGGCGCGATCGACGTGCTCGAACGCGAACAAATTGATCTTCTTCTCACCGATCTGCGCCTGGGCAATGAAGACGGGATGAGCTTGATCGATCGCGCGCTGAAAATGCCGCACCCGCCCATCTGCATCATGATGACAGCGTATGGCTCGGTTGACATCGCGGTCGAAGCGATGAAGCGCGGCGCTTACGATTTTGTGACCAAGCCGCTTAATCTCGACAAGGTTGAAATGTTGATCGCGCGCGCCTTGCAAAGCCGGAAGCTGGAGCAGGAAAACCGCACGCTGCGTCAGCAAGTAGACGAACGCTACGGACTCGAGAACATCATCGGAGAGTCGGCGGTGTTGCGCGAAGTCCTCGACACCATCCGCCAGGTCGCGCCCTCCTCGGCGAATGTTTTGCTCGAGGGCGAAAGCGGCACGGGCAAAGAATTGGCGGCCCATGCCATTCACAATCTGAGCCGGCGCAACAAAGCAAAATTCGTGATCGTGCATTGCGCCGCGCTCTCACCAACGCTGCTCGAGAGCGAATTATTCGGCCATGAGAAAGGCGCGTTCACCGGCGCGCACGAACGCCGGATCGGCCGGTTCGAACAAGCAAACGGCGGCACAATTTTTCTCGACGAAGTGGCCGAAATCAGTCCCAGCACGCAGGTCAAATTGCTGCGCGTGATCAGCGAGGAGCGCGCCTTCGAGCGCGTCGGCGGCAATCAAGCCTTGCGCGCGGACGTGCGCCTCATCGCCGCCACCAACAAGAACCTCGAAACGCTCGTGCGCGAAGGAAAATTCCGCGACGATCTTTTCTTTCGCCTGAACGTTGTCCGCATCACCATGCCGCCGTTGCGCGAAAGGAAAGAAGATATTCTTCTCCTAGTTCGCGGATTTTTGCGGCATTTCTGCAAAGCGAACAACAAACCACTTGTCGATCTAACGGCCGATGCCATGGACGCGCTTCTTACGTACAACTGGCCCGGCAACGTGCGCGAGTTGCGAACCGCCATCGAGCACGGCGTCGTCATGGCCACTGGCCCAAAAATCACGTTGCGCGATCTGCCCACGGCCGTGCGACAGGCGGCCGGCGCCAGTTTGCCGCGCGGGATTTCAGCGGCGAAAGCGTTCGGCGAAAAATCCAGTCCACTCGACCTTCATGAGACAGAAAAAAAATTGATCATGCAAGCGCTCGCCACGACCAATGGAAACGTGACCGCCGCTGCGAAAAAGCTCGGTATCAGCCGGCGCACGCTTCATCGAAAGATCAACGAAATGAATGCGGCCAAGTCGCAGGCCGACGTTGCGACAGCGGAGCAAGACAATCAGTGACCCCTCCAACGGCGCGCGGCAAGATCGACAACTCCGCGGAAAGTTTCCCGTTTACGAACCGCCTTCGAGCGTTTCAATTATCACGTGACGCAGGCGAAAAGAATCTTCGGGACTGACGGCGTCCGCGGCGTCGCCAATGTCGAGCCGGTCACCGCTGAGACTGCGCTAAAACTGGGCCGCGCTGCCGCGCACGTTTTCACGCAGCTCAATCCGCGCACGATTCCGGAAGGTGCGCGCCCGAAAATTGTGCTGGGCAAAGACACGCGCCTTTCCGGTTACATGCTCGAGAACGCGCTCGTCGCCGGAATTACTTCGCTCGGTGTCGATGTCCTCGTCATCGGTCCGCTGCCCACGCCGGGCGTCGCTTACATCACTCGCTCGCTGCGCGCCGATGCCGGCATCGTTCTTTCCGCTTCACACAATTCCTACGAAGACAACGGCATCAAATTTTTCCGGCACGACGGCTACAAACTGGACGACCAGATCGAACAAAAAATCGAGCAGCTCGTTTTCGCTGGCGAGATCGATTCCATCCGGCCGACCGCGGGAAAAATCGGACAGGCCGCGCGCATCGACGACGCGCTCGGCCGCTACGTTGAATTCGCCAAGAGGAGTTTCCCCCGCGACATGTCTCTCGAACAAATGCGCGTCGCGGTCGATGTCGCCAACGGCGCAGCTTACAAATCGACACCGTGCATTTTGCGCGAGCTCGGCGCCGATGTGATTGTCGCGCACGACGAGCCGAACGGCATGAACATCAACGCGCAATGCGGCAGCATGCATCCGCAGGAAATTCAGCGCGTCGTCAAAGAGAGCGGAGCGCATGTTGGCATCACGCACGACGGCGACGCCGATCGCGTCCTGCTCTGCGACGAGAAGGGGGAGATTGTCGACGGAGACGAAATTCTCGCCATCGCCGCGGCTGATCTGTTGCGCGCCGGCCAACTGCGTGACAATACGCTTGTCGCCACGGTGACGAGTAACTTCGGCCTCGACGAAACGCTCGCCGCGCGTGGCGGTAAAATCGTGCGCACGCAAGTGGGCGATCGTTATGTGATCGAAGAAATGGTTGCCCGTAATTTCAATCTCGGCGGCGAGCAAAGCGGCCACATTATCTTTCGCGATTTCACCACGACCGGCGACGGCATCATCAGCGCGCTGCAAATTTTGCGGATCATGCATGCCACCGGGGAACCGTTGAGCAAATTGAAAACCTGCCTGAAAAAATACCCGCAGGCGCAGCGCAATCTCAAAGTAAAATCAAAGCCGCCGATCGAAGAGCTGCGCGAAGTCGTAAAATTGCGAGATGAAGCCGAGCGTGAACTCGCCGGCAAAGGCCGCGTGCTCCTTCGTTATTCCGGGACCGAGCCGAAGATTCGTTTACTCATCGAAGGCCGCGAATTGGATAAGATCGACAAGCAGGCCAACCGGATCGCGGACGCAATTCAAAGTGCCATCGGCGCGAATTGATCCGATGACGCGCGTTCCATTTTTGAAGTGGGAGGGCGCTGCGCCGTCAGCGCCCATAAATTTGGGGCACGAGTCGCCGCGGCGACCGTCCATCCGCCTATGAACCTTACGCGAGTTGTTGAGGCTTTGTTGTTCAGCGCGCCACGGCCGCTTTCGGCAAAAGAGATTGTCGATCTTTTGCGACGCGCGGGTGCGGCAGATGAATTCTCGCCTAACGAGTTTGCTCGCACGGTCGAGGCGGAAGTTACCGCCGCGCTTGAGCAATTGAAAATCGAATACATCGAGCAAGCACGCGCGTTTCGACCCGTCGAAAAGGCCGAGGGTTGGCAGCTCGCAACCGATCCGCAGTACGCGCAATGGGTGCGCCAGCTTTTCCCCGAGCCAAAACCGGCGCGCCTGAGCGCGCCTGCGCTCGAGACGCTCGCCATCATCGCTTACCGGCAGCCAATCACACGCGCCGATGTCGAAGCCGTGCGCGGCGTCACCATTGATGGAGTTCTGCAAACGTTAATGGAACGCGGCCTCGTCAAAATCAGCGGCCGCGCCGAAATTCCCGGTCGCCCGCTCCTTTACGAAACAACGCAATTTTTTCTCGATCACTTTGGTCTACGCACTCTCGACGAATTACCCAACGTCGAGGAATTGCGGAAGCGTTACTTGCCGGTGAGTCCGCGTCCAGAATCGCTGCGGCCGCCGGTTGCGAGCGATCAAGCTCCGGCGGCGTCGACAAGCTGAGTCGGTGAGAACAGCAGCGCTCTTCGCTGGTCTTTTTCTCGGCGCAACATCGACAATTGCTTCTGCGGAATTACGGACCACCGATTGCGCGCGCGCTGCAAAATATTCCGAGAGCCAGTGTGGCATTTCGATATTGGTCATGCAAAACGGCCGCACCGTTTTCGAACATTACGCGAACGGCGGATTGCCCGACGGCAAACGGCCGATCTTCAGCGGCACGAAAAGTTTTTGGGGCATCGCCGCGCTTTGTGCCGTGCACGACGGCCTGATCAAACTCGACGATCATGCCGCCGATACGATCACGGAATGGAAAAGCGATCCGCGTAAGTCGCAGATCACGGTTCGCCAGCTCTTAAATTTCACCGACGGGATCGACGCTGCGCCACATCTCCATCGCGCCTCGATCCGCGATCGCAACGCCGCGGCGATTCGATTGTCGATCTTAGCGGAGCCGGGCACCCGATTCATTTATGGCCCGAGTCATCTTCAGGTTCTTTCGGAATTGCTGCGCCGAAAATTAAAAGGGCACGGAACGATCGCGTACCTCGAAGAACACGTTCTTAATCCGCTTGGCCTCTATAATCTGGAATTTAAAAGGGACGCGCGCGGGAATCCGTTGCCGGCGAGCGGATTTGAATTGACGGCCCGCGAATGGGCGCGGCTCGGAGAGCTCGTGCTCGGTCATGGGAGTTATCATGGCCGGCAAATCGTGCCGGCCGATTTGTTGAAACAGGCGTTTACCGGGTCAGCGGTCAATCCATCCTATGGGCTGACCTTTTGGTTGAATCGACAAGCCCCGCATGCGAACGAGATCGACGTCGAGAAAGAGCTCGACCTCCCGTGGGAGCGCGCGCGTTGGATCGACATCTGTATTTGCAAAGCCGCGCCGGCGGACATGATCGTCGGTCTCGGCTCCGCTTACCAACGCTTGTTTATCATCCCGTCCGGCAACCTGGTGATCGTGCGACAGGGGCGGGAGGCCAAATTTTCCGACGCGCATTTTCTGCGGCTCGTGCTTGGATTGTAGGGGACGTCGTTGGCGTCCCACGGGAAGCGAACCCCTTCCCCTACAGAATCATCGTTCGTCGCATTGACTTATGCGCCTATTTCCTGAACGATTGCCGCGAATCACATTGTCGATCTTATGAACAAGTTTGCCATCGGCTGCGGCGGAGTGGTTTTGATCCTCGTCTTCATTCTCGTCGTCGCGGGGCTCGCGCTCATGGGCAATTACAATCGCCTGGTCAGGTTGCAGCAAAGTGTCGACGCGCAATGGGCGCAGGTTCAAAATGTTTACCAACGCCGCGCCGATCTGATTCCAAATCTCGTTAACACGGTTGCCGGTGCCGCCAATTTCGAAAAATCAACATTGGTCGAAATCACCAACGCGCGGGCGAGCGTGGGCCGGGTGCGGCTCGATCCGAACAAAGCGCCGACGGATGCCGCGCAACTACAGCAATTTCAGGAGGCGCAGGGACAATTGAGCAACGCGCTGTCGCGTTTGCTCGTCGTGAGCGAGCGTTACCCGGAGCTTCGCGCCAATCAAAATTTCCTCGGCTTACAGGCGCAGCTGGAAGGGAGCGAAAACCGTATCGCGGTCGAGCGCGGCAAATTCAATGACGTCGTGCAAAGCTACAACACGACGGTGCGCAGTTTTCCGGCAAACTTGATTGCGGGGATGTTCGGTTTTGCACCGCGCCCGTTTTTCAACGCGCAGCCCGGCGCGGAAAGACCGCCGGCGGTGAATTTCAATTTCGGCACGCCGGCTCCGGCGGCATCGCCGGCCGGGTCGCCGTAACGTGGTAAGGACATCTCTCCGAGATGTCCGTGATATGGTCGCGATCGGCGCCGTTCCAAAGGTGGATCGTGCGCTCCGTCGCGCGATGCTAATCGATATGCCGCTTTCCCCGCGTAATTTTAACATCGAGCAAGGGACTGCTCGATCCACCAACTAATGAAGCTCTCCTTCATTACGATCGCGCTTATCGCTGTGGTCTTCGTGTCACAAGCCGCCGAAGTTATCCCACCAAAACCAGATCGTTACTTCAATGATTACGCCGGCGTTGTTTCAAAAGAGGCAGCGAGCCGCTTCAACGAACAGCTTGCGCAATTCGAGCGGGAGACTTCCGACCAGGTGGTGGTCGCGGTGTTTCCAAAGATGCAAAGCAACTCGGATGTTGCCAATTATGCGCAACGTGTCATGCAAGCATGGGGGGTCGGTTCAAAGACGCAAAGAAATGGCGCGGTTCTGCTCGTGTTCATCGCGGACCGCAAGATGTCGATCCAGGTTGGTTACGGTTTGGAAGGCGCGCTGCCGGACATCGTGGCCTACGAGATTCGCGCGAACCATATTAACCCGCATTTCCGCAGCGGCGACTACGAGGGCGGTCTCTCCGAAGGGATCGATTTAATCTGCAAAGCGATCCGCGGTGAATACAAA
>CATPAW010000238.1 GCA_955652255.1 uncultured Chthoniobacterales bacterium
ACGCGGTCACTTATTTCGGCAAAGGCGACGAATCGCACATGAGTTTCCATTTTCCGCTCATGCCGCGAATGTTCATGGCGTTGCAAATGGAGGACCGGTTTCCGATCATCGACATTCTCGATCAAACGCCGCCCGTTCCAGAGAACTGCCAGTGGGCCATGTTCCTGCGCAATCATGACGAGCTCACCCTCGAGATGGTGACGGACGAGGAGCGCGATTACATGTGGCGCGTTTACGCGAACGATCCGCATGCGCGCATCAATCTCGGTATTCGCCGCCGGCTCGCGCCGCTGCTCGCGAACAGCCGGCGCAAAATGGAGCTGCTCAACACCATGCTCTTCTCCATGCCCGGCACGCCGATCATTTACTACGGCGACGAGATTGGAATGGGCGACAACATTTATCTCGGCGATCGGAACGGTTGTCGCACACCCATGCAGTGGAGTCCGGACCGCAACGCCGGCTTTTCCAAAGCGAACCCGCAACAGCTTCATCTCCCGATCATCATTGATCCCGAGTACCACTACGAAGCGGTCAACGTCGAGAACCAGCAAAAAAACTTATCGTCCTTGCTTTGGTGGATGCGTCGCGTGATTGCCATGCGCAAAAACTTCAAGGCATTCTCGCGCGGCTCGCTCGAATTCCTTTACCCTGACAACGCCAAAGTGCTCGCGTTTCTTCGGCGCTTTGAAAACGAAACGATTGTCGTGGTAGTAAATCTTTCGCGGTTCGCGCAATCGGTCGAGCTCGACCTGTCGCGCTTCAGCGGTTGCATTCCAATCGAGATGTTCAGCCGCAATCCGTTTCCATCGATCAAGAAATCGCTTTATATTCTTACCCTTGGGCCGCATTCCCATTATTGGTTTGTTCTGCAACCGCAGAGCGAGAGCCGGCGTTTGAGCAAAAAGCGCGTGGTGCCGACTCTCAGTGCGCCGGCAGAACTACGGACACTGCTCAACAACGGTCAGCGTGCCGGAATCGAGGGTAGGATCCTGCCGGAATACATTCGCAATTGCCGATGGTTCGGCGCGAAAGCGCGCACTTTGCGCCACATGCGTGTCCACGAGCAGTCGCCCATCTCCGCCGAACCTGATGCCGCGGAGTTTTGGTTTGTTGAGGTCAGCTATCTCGATGGTCCCAATGAAACGTATGCTCTGCCGGTCCAGATTGCGCTCGGCGACGCGGCCCGCGCCATTTCCCAATCAGCGCCGCACGCTGTCATTGCCCGTTTCCACGGCACCGAAGAAGCAATCTTGTTCGACGCCATTTGGGACGCCCACTTCCGCGAAAAACTTTTCCGGCTCATGTTAGATCGACAACGTGCCATTGGAAAAAATGGACACCTCGTCGGCACCGTCAGTCAGGCGTTCGTCCAAACTGCCGCTGAAAAAGTCCCGAGCTCGCATGTTCTTAGCGGCGAACAAAGCAATTCGTCGATGCTGTTCCAGAATAAATTCTTCCTCAAACTTTACCGCAAGCTCGAAGACGGCGTGAATCCCGACGTCGAAATCACGCGCTTTCTGACCGAGCGCGGCAATTTTCCGAATGTGCCGGTGTTCGGCGGGGCGATTGAATATCGACGCGGAAAATCGGAGCCGACCGTGGTGTGCTTGCTGCAAAGCGCGATCACCAGCGAAAACGATGCCTGGCTGATGACGCTTGATCACGTCGGCCGCTATTACGAACGTGTGCTCGGCCGCAAAGCCGACTTACAGAATCAAACCGCGCCGCCGGGCGCGCTGCTCGATGAGTTGATCGGCGGCGTCTATCCCGAGAAAGCGATGTTGCTCGGACAACGCACCGCGGAACTCCATCGCGCTCTCGCTTCGGTCGATGACGATCGCGCGTTTGCGCCCGAACCGTTTAACGCCATGGCGCAACGATCCGCCTATCAAAACATGCGCGCATTGCTCCGGCGTAACTTCGCTTTGCTGCAAAAGAAGCTGCCGGATTTGCCCGAAGCATTTCGCGAAGAAGCGAAACAAGTTCTCGCCGCCGAAAGCCAGATTCATGAACGCGAGAAACGCCTGCTCGATCGAAAAGCGAACGCCGCCAAGATCCGCATTCACGGCGATTATCATCTCGGTCAAGTGCTCTACACCGGGAAAGATTTCGTCATTCTCGATTTCGAAGGCGAACCGGCGCGGCCATTGAGCGAGCGAAAACTAAAACGCTCGGCCTTGCGCGATGTTGCCGGCATGATGCGCTCGTTTCAATACGCCGCTTACAGCGCGCTCTGGCAGCCAGCCATGCGCACCGAAGACGTCCCGTTCCTCGAGCGCTGGGCCGATCTTTGGTACCGCCAGATGAGCAGCGTCTTCCTGCAAAGTTATTTGAGCACAACTGCCGGCGCCATCTTCGTTCCGCAGAATTCAGACGATCTCCAAATTCTTCTTGAAGCCTACCTTCTGGATAAAGCTGTTTACGAAATCGGCTACGAACTAAACAATCGCCCCGACTGGGTCGTCATCCCCATCCGCGGCATCAAACACATCTTGCGCTCGACGTGACGCATTAAATATTGCGAGGTCCGAGTGAAAGTTTATATCTCATCAGATTGCGGAAGGATTTTTATGAATCGATATCTTGATAAGATCGATAACGCCATCGCGGCTAAACATTTATTGAAGCATCCGTTTTATCTCGCGTGGACGCGGGGTGAACTGAGCAAGGACGCGCTCGCGGATTATGCGCGCCAGTATTATCACCACGTGGCGGCGTTTCCGACTTATCTGTCGGCGGTGCATGCGAACTGCGACGATCAAGCGACGCGGAAGCAACTCCTATCTAATCTGGTCGATGAAGAAGCCGGTTCGCCAAATCATCCGGAGCTTTGGCTCAAATTCGCCGAAGGTCTCGGCATCGAAGATGTCGATCTTGCGGGGGCAGAGAAACAGCCCGAAACGAAGAATTTGATCGACGCGTTTCGATCAGTTTGTCGCGATGGATCGACGGCCGAAGGTCTGGCCGCGCTGTACGCCTACGAAAGTCAGATTCCCGCGATTTGTGAATCGAAGGTCGACGGGTTGAAAAGACATTACGGCTTCACCGATCCGAAGCATTACGAATACTTCAGCGTCCACATCGGAGCCGACCGCGAACATTCCGCCGCCGAGCGCACAATGCTCAGTGCGCACATCGACAATCACAACATCGACAAGGTGCGCGCCGCGGCGCAGCGCGTTCTCGACGCGCTTTGGGAAATGCTCTCCGGAGTTTGTCACCGTCACGCGATAGCGTGCTAATGGAGGGCGTCCGCGCTGTCGGCGCCCAAATATTTGGGACACGACGGCGCGTGTCCCTCCAGATCGTCGGACGTTCGGAGAAACGTCCTTACCTGGGCGTGATTCCTTCGGCAAGATCGACATGGAACGTTTGTTTCACTTTCAACGTGCCGAAGGTTAGTTCCGCGTTATAGTCACCGGCGGGTAAAAGGCGTTTCGGATCGTCCCCGCCATATTCAATGCTGACATCTTTGGTGGGCCGCAGGTCCCAATTCATCCGCGTGAGACCGGGTGCGCCCGGTGCTTTTAAATTTGCCACGGGTTGTCCGCTCGATTTTGTCACAGCGATTTTGATTTCATCGCCGGTGAATTCTTTCACCCACACGGTGAAGAGCGCGCCTTCGGACGGATTTGTGCCGCGATAAATTCCTTTGCCGTTTGCATCGACGAATCCCGGCTGCAGGTAAGCGCCAGTCACGGGACGCACGGTAAATAAATGCGCCGGTTTTGCCGCGATCTCGGGCGTCAGCTCGCGCAGTGGAACTGAATCGTCGAGAATCGCGATGCTTCGCCCGTGCGTTCCAATGACAAGATCGGATGTGCGCAGATGTATCTGAATATCATCGACGCGTACCGAAGGAACATCGCCAATGCGAATCCAGTGTGTGCCTTGATCAAACGACGCGAACAATCCGAAGTGCGTGCCGGCATAAAGCAATTTCGGATTCACCGGATCTTCGCGCACAACTTCGACCGGGTCGTTCGCCGGGAGATCGCCCGCGACCGATTGCCACGTCTTGCCAAGATCGAGAGTACGCAAAATCATCGGGCGATCGTCACCGGCGCGATAAGAATTCGTCACAACGTACGCAGCGTTGGCATCGTGCGAACTTGGCTCGATCCGGACAACCCACGCGCCACGGGCGGGTTCTGGCAAATTGCTCGTGAGCTCGGTCCATTTGCCGCCGTCGTTTTCAGTGATCCAAAGCCGGCCGTCATCAGTCCCGGCCCACAACAAGCCGGCGCGCTTTGGCGATTCGGCCAGTGAAAATACGACGCCGTAATTTTCCGCGCCGCTGCCTGTTGTGTTTGTGCGAGTGGGATCGTTGCGCGTTAAGTCCGGGCTTATGACCGCATACTTTTCGGCGCGATCGGTCAGCCTGAAGACGCAGTTGCCGCCCAGATAAATTACGCCCGGCTTGTGACGGCTCATGATCAAGGGCGAATTCCAATGAAACCGGTACCGCGGCGCGCCTTCTGGCGGCTCCGGACGCAATCGGCGCAGTTCGCCGTTCCGCAAATTGATCCGGTGCACTTCGCCGCCCTGGCTTTCGGCGTAAAACATATCGTGATCGACCGGATCGAATAGAATGTAAAAGCCGTCGCCGCCCGCGAGCGCAGTCCAATCGGAATTACGAATTGCTTCCTTGCTTGGCATGCCGCTGGGCCCAACCCAGTTCTCGTTGTCCTGAAGTCCGCCGGCGACGCGATAGTACGGTTTGGAATCGTCCAGTGTGATCCGGTAGAATTCTCCCGAGGGAATCCGGTTGAGATGATCCCAGCCTTTGCCGGCTGCGAAGCTTTGATAAACGCCACCATCAGTCCCTAGCAACAACCGCTGACAAACCGGAGGCTTGGGAGGTTTGTTTTTGTCCTCCGGTTTTGGCGGTTTGGGCGGTGGAGCCGTGCCTGGTTGAATGACAAACGCGTGGCAATCGGGATGAATTTTCTCGGAAAGATCTTCCCGAAAATTTTTCCCGCCGTCGTCCGATGCGAACAATGCGAAACCCAGCAAATAAACACGTTGATCGTTCGCCGGGTCGATGCGGATCTGGCTGAAATAAAACGGACGCGGGTCCATCG
>CATPAW010000239.1 GCA_955652255.1 uncultured Chthoniobacterales bacterium
AAAGATGATCGCGTAAAGATAATACTGCGATCGGAACTGAATTTGCGCGTCGCCGATCGATTCAACTCCGCATTCGTAAATCGCATTCTTTTCTGCACCCGGCTTCGGCGGTTGGAAAGCTTTTCTCCAAAGCCACGCCAGCGCCAGGGGCAGCAATGGAAAAACCAGGGCTACACCAACAAAAATGACGATAAAGAAATACGGATTGGGCGCCAAGAATTGCGGATCAAATCATCCACCAAACTTGTTAACGGAGCGAGCTTGCCCTGATCCCGTTTCAAAGCCCATCAAAACAGTTCGCTCTTTCAATCTGGACCGCACGAGCCAACTGAGGGGCCAACCGACCCGCCGCGCATGAGTACGCCGTAGCCGCCGGAAATCACACGTCGCACTGCTTCTCCTGTCTTGGGATCAACCTGAAGCGTCTTTTCGTGGATGCTTTGCTGAACCTCGAAACGCCGAACTGGTTTGCTCGCATCAGTAGTTTCGTAAATGTAAGTTGGCATCACGTTAATCTACACCATTTCGGCGTCGACGCACTTGCCACCTATGGTCAATCAATAACCTCTTCCAAGCTCCAAACAGACCCACTAGTCTGCTTTAATTAAAGAACCGGACATGATTTTTCTTCGTAGCAGATGAGCGGCGATGTTGTTGACCAGATTTTTATCCGCGCCAAGCAATGGCTGCTCTCGTGGCTGGCGGGTGCGCCCGATTGGATCATCCAGGTCGCCTCGAGCCTCCTAAATATTTTCGCGCTGCTCGGTGTGTTTCTCACCCTTTTCGCGCTCATTTCGGTGCTGGAGCGGAAAATTCTCGGACGCATGCAAAACCGTTACGGGCCAAATCGCGTCGGACCGTTCGGTCTTTTTCAACCAATCGCCGACGGGATCAAGATGCTCATTAAGGAAGACATCGTGCCGGCGCGCGCGGATAAGATCGTGCATTTTCTCGCTCCGATTCTGATCGCCGCGACCGCCATCCTTGCGCTCGGTGTAATTCCATATGGACGCAACATGACGCCATTTGCAATTGATGGCGGCATCCTGTTTTTCTTTGCCGTTGGATCGACAACGGAACTCGCCGTCTTCATGGCCGGCTGGGGAAGCAACAACAAATTCTCGATGCTCGGCGCGATGCGCGCGATCGCGCAAATGGTCAGCTACGAGTTGCCACTCATCATTACGACGCTCCCGGTGGTCATGGTGGTCGGCGCGCTTTCGCCCGACGCGATCGTTGCCGCGCAAAGCAGCTACTCGTTCGGCTTCGTACCGCATTGGTTCGTCACCACGCCGTGGGGCGCGGCCGCGTTCGTTTTGTTTTTTGTCTCCGGCCTTGTCGAATCCAACCGCACCCCGTTCGACGTGCCGGAGGGCGAATCGGAAATTGTCGCTGGACACATGACCGAATACTCGGGCTTCAAATACGCCACATTCTTCATGGCCGAATACATCGGAATGTTCGCGATCAGCGGCCTGACCGTGACGCTCTTTCTTGGCGGCTGGCACGCACCGATCCACGTGCTCCAGTTCATTCCATCCTATATCTGGTTCTTCGCAAAACTGTCGGCGTTGCTTTTCGTTTACATCTGGCTTCGCGGAACGCTGCCGCGCACCAGAATCGATCACATCATGAATTTCGCCTGGAAATTCATGTTGCCGATGGCCTTCACCTGCATTCTCGCCGCCGCCGTGTGGCACTACATGGGGCGCGGGCTTGCCGGATGGCTGTGCTCGCTTGCCGTAATTGGGATTGTCTACATCGCATTGTCGATCTTGCTGGACACGCGAAAGAGATTTGCCACTCGCACTTATCGTTTCGCCGAATGAACAGCGTCGCTTTTATCCTGATCGCGATTCTGACGCTCGCCGCGGCGCTCGCCGCTGCTTCATTACCAAAACTCATTCATGCCGCACTTAGTTTCGCGGTGACGTTTGTCGGCGTCGCGGCGTTCTTCTTTTTGCTCGGCGCTGAGTTCGTCGGGTTGGTGCAAATCTTCGTCTACATCGGCGCGGTCGCTGTCTTGATTGTCTTCACGATCCTGCTGACCGGACGCGATGCCGGAAAAGATCGCGGCTTCAACTGGGGCGGCGTTGCCATAGCCATCGCCGTATTCGGCGGTTTGATCTGGGCGATTCTCAAAACGCAACCGTTGTCCATCGCAGCGCCTCCAATCGAAGCGCTCACTGTGAGGCGAATCGGTGAAGCGCTGATGACCAGTTACGTTTGGCCGCTCCAATGCGTCGGCGTGCTGCTGACCGCCGCATTGATCGGCGCGCTCATTCTCGTGATGAATGAAGAACGTTAAAAGAGTTTCAAAACTTAGATGGTTACAAAGGTGCCTGTGTGTCGCCGCTTGTAACATTGCAACCCTTTTAACGTTTGTAACTCGCCAGCGATGACACCAGCACTTCACCTCTTCCTGATCGTTTCCGCCGCGCTCTTTTGCATTGGACTGCTGGCCGCGCTGAGCCGACGTCACGCCATCTTCATCCTCATCGGTATCGAGATGATGCTCGCCGCGGCGAATCTAAATTTCATCGCCTTCTGGCGCTTCGGTCCGCAACCCCAACAGCCCATCGGTGTGATGGTCGCGATCTTTTCCATTGCCATCGCCGCGGCCGAAGCAGCCGTCGGCCTCGCGCTCGTCCTCGCTGTTTACCGCCACTACCGAACGACAAACGTCGATCAACTCAATCAGCTCAAAGGATGAATTCCTAAGCTCGTGATCGTGCTCGTAATCGTCTAATGGCCTGGACCGTCAACAACGTCTGGCTGATTCCGGCGGTGCCGCTCGCGGTTTCGTTCGTAATCCTGAGCCTCGCGAACTCGCGGCGCAAAAGTGCAGCGGCGCTCGCAGTCATTGGCCAGATCGCCGCGCTTACGTTGTCGATCGTCGCGTTTACAACCACGCTGCAAACGCCCGGCTATCGCGCGTTTCACAATTTCACCTGGTTCACATTCGGCGAGAACGCATTGCGCATCGGCTGGGTGCTCGATCCGCTCGCCGCCGCGATGTTGGTCATGATCGCGCTAGTCGGGCTCTGTATTTTTACCTTCAGCATCGGCTACATGGCCGGCGACAAAGATTTAACCCGCTTCTTCGCCTATCTCTCGTTCTTTTCCGCCGCCATGCTCGGCGTGGTCATCGCGAATAGTCTGCTTCTTCTGTTCGTGTGCTGGGAACTGGTCGGGCTCGCATCGTATTTATTAATCGGATTTTGGATTCATAAACCGAGCGCCGCGGCGGCGGCGAAAAAGGCGTTCATCACCACGCGCATCGGCGACCTCGGATTTTTCCTCGGAATTCTCTGGCTCTATAGCGGCAGCGGCACTCTGCTCTTTTATGATAGTGGGCGCGGCTGCCTGGAAAGCGCGGGCCTTCTTGCGCTCGGCGCCAGCGCCACGTTTGTCGCATTGCTGATTTTCTGCGGCGCGGTCGGCAAGTCCGGGCAATTTCCACTGCATGTCTGGCTGCCGGACGCGATGGAAGGTCCGACGCCAGTCAGCGCGTTGATCCACGCCGCAACCATGGTCGCGGCCGGCGTGTTTCTCGTCGCGCGCGTTTATCCACTCTTCTCCTTTGGCGCAGTCGACGGCGTGACGCCGTCACTCACCGTGGTCGTATCGATCGGTGTCATCACCGCGCTGATGGCGTCGCTCATCGCGCTGGCACAGTTCGATATCAAACGCATCCTCGCCTACTCAACCGTATCGCAATTGGGATTGATGATGGTTTCGCTCGGTGTCGGCGGTGTCGCGGCCGGCATGATGCATTTGATCGCGCACGGTTTTTTCAAAGCGCTCTTGTTCCTCGGCGCCGGATCGGTCATTCACCGCTGCCACCACGAACAGGACATTCGCGAAATGGGCGGCCTCCGATCCCTCATGCCGATCACGTTTCTTACCTTCGCCATCGGCATGATGAACCTCAGCGGTGTGCCATTCTTTTTTTCCGGCGGCTGGACGAAAGAGGAAATTTTGCACGCCACCGCGCATTGGCATGCATCGCACCTGCCGCATTACCT
>CATPAW010000240.1 GCA_955652255.1 uncultured Chthoniobacterales bacterium
ACTTCGTTCGGTAGTTATTACCAGAACAAGGACTTCGGCCTTGTTGGCGCGGTCGCTGGATATGTCGATGCCGGCAAGGTTACGGTTTATTGCCCGGACGCGATCGATCTCGAAAGTTTTTACAACAAAGCGATTCACCCTGCCGACCGCATGCGTACACATAACGCCTACGAAAATGTGATCGTGCATGACGTGTTCGATCTGGCGCGTCGCGAATGCAATTGTCATCGCGTGGCCGTGAGCGGCGCCAGTCTCGGCGCTTATCACGCCGGGAACATCGCTTTTCGTCATCCCGATCTGGTCAGCCACTTCATCAGCTTGAGCGGCTCATTCGATATCAGTTCGTTTTTCGACGGCTATCACGACGACAACATCTACTTCAACAGCCCCTACGAATATCTCCCGAACATCGCTGACCCATGGAAATACAACCACATGGGCATCATCATTGGTACCGGCGAATGGGACAACACACGCCATGAAAGTTTGCGTCTCTCCGAGATTCTCAATTCAAAAGGCGTCCGCCACTTTCTCGACGACGGGAAATGGCGCGGCCACGAATGGAGCTATTGGCGCGACATGCTGCCGTATTATTTGTCGCTCGTGTGAGCGTTAACGTACTGTCTTCATGAAAAAAGTCGGAATTCTTTTTGGTCAGGAGCACAGTTTTCCGCCGGCGTTTGTCGAGCGGGTGAATCAGAAAACCGGTGGCAAAGACATCGTCGCCGAATTTGTCAAGATCGACAAGGTGGCCCAGGGCGAGCCGTGCGGCTACGATGTGGTGATCGATCGCATCTCGCAGGACGTGCCGTTTTATCGCGCCTGGCTCAAAAACGCCGCCCTCACCGGGACCGCGGTCGTGAACAATCCGTTTTGGTGGAGCGCGGATGATAAATTTTTCAACAACGCGCTTGCGACCAAGATCGGCGTTGCCGTTCCGCGCACCGTGCTGTTGCCGTCGAATCAGCCGCCGTCGGATACGAACGAGAAATCATTTCGGAATTTGGAGTATCCTCTGAATTGGGAAGAAATTTTCAATTACGTTGGCTGGCCCGCGTTCTTCAAACCGTTTGCCGGTGGCGGCTGGAAAAACGTTTACCGGCTGCATAACGCGGACGAATTTTTCCGAGCTTACAGCGAGACCGGCCAGCTCGTCATGATGTTGCAGGAGGAGGTGAAGTTCGACATGTACTTCCGTTGTTACTCGATCGATCAACGCCACGTGCGCATCATGCCCTACGAACCGCGGCATCCGTATCATTTGCGTTATCAAACGGAATGGCAGGCGCCGCCGGAGATTTTACGGAAGGTCAAGCAAGGCGTCCTCACGCTGAATCAATATCTCGGTTACGATTTGAACACGGTTGAATTTGCGATTCGCGACGGTGTTCCGGTGGCGATCGATTTTTGCAATCCCGCGCCGGATGCGGAAGCAGCCAACGTCGGCCAGGCAAACTTCGAATGGGTTGTGGAAGCAGTTTCGGAAATGGCCATCCGCAAAGCGCGCGAGCATATTCCCGGGCGAGACAATTTGAGTTGGGGCAAATTCGTCGAAGCGGCGGTTATGAAACGTTCGTTAGGCGAACTGGCCTAAGATCGACAATCAACTTCGCGAAGAAGGTGGATCGAGCAGTCCCTTGCTCGATGTTAAAGCGCGGCGGAGCCGCATCAATTAGCATCGCCCGACGGAGTGGCGGATCCACCTGATGACAGTCCATTGTTTTTGAGAGAGATTTGCGTCTGGCACATGGCGAAGAAAGACCACACCTTCACTCTCGGCATCGAAGAGGAATTCGCGATTGTCGATCCGGAGACGCGCGAGCTGCGCTCCCACATTCAGGAAATCCTCGAAGGCGGAAAAGTCATGCTCAAGGAGCAGATCAAGCCCGAGATGCACCAATCGGTCGTCGAGCTTGGCACGGAGATCTGCCAGTCGATTGTCCATGCGCGCGAGCACGTCATTGAACTGCGCAGCAAGCTCGCCGAGCTCGCCGGCCACAGTGGACTGAAAATTGCGTCGGTCGGCACGCATCCATTTTCGCATTGGCGCGATCAACTCATCACTCAAGGCGAGCGTTATGCGGAAATCGTCAAGGACATGCAGCAGCTCGCGCGCGCCAATCTCATTTTCGGACTGCACGTCCATGTTGGCATTCCCGATCGCGAGATCGCCATCCACGTGATGAACCAGGCGCGCTATTTTCTGCCGCACATTTATGCGCTGTCGGTCAACTCGCCGTTTTGGGTTGGCCAGGACACGGGATTAAAGGGCTACCGGCTCAAAGTGTTCGAGCGTTTTCCGCGCACCGGCATTCCGGACGCATTCGAAAGCCTTTCTGAGTACGAAGACTACTGCAAACTTCTCGTCAAAACTGGCTGTGTTGACAACGCAAAGAAAATCTGGTGGGACATCCGACTGCACCCATTCTTCGACACACTCGAAGTGCGTGTGTGCGACGCGCAAACGCGCGTGGACGACACGCTCGCCATCGCTGCTTTGATTCAGGCAGTAATTGTGAAACTGCACAAGCTGCTCCGGCAAAACATCACCTTCCGCGTTTATCGCCGACGTCTCCTCGATGAAAATCGGTGGCGGGCGTCGCGTTACGGCATCAACGGGAAACTGATCGATTTCGGCCGCGAAGCCGAAGTCGAAACGCGCAGTTTACTAAACGAACTCCTCGAATTCGTCTCCACCGAAGCCAACGAACTCGGCAGCAAAAAGGAAATGGCGCATGTCGAGCGCATTATGCGCGAAGGCACCGGCGCGGATCGACAACTCGCTGCGTTTGAACGCACACAGGACATGAAAGCCGTTGTCGATCAAATTGTCGCCGAAACTTACGAAGGACTGAATGTGGCGACGTCGCATGCAACGGCGAGGTAGCAATGCAGCCTCGATGCGTCCGTTTTTGTCATTCCGAGCGAAAGTCTTGCCCTGAGCGAAGTCGAATGGGTCGAGGAATCTCTCACTGTTAATCTCGGATACCGAGTATGAATCGCGATCGAACAAATAAACAGTAAGAGATGTCTCGACTCCGCTCGACATGACAACCGCCGTTTGCCCGCGCACAATTTCCGCGTAAAACTGAGCACCCAAAAGAATGCCTGATCGTTTAGACATCGATACGATTGACGCCGAGCTCGTGCCCGGTGCGCGCAATGCCGTAAGCGTTTGCCTTCAGCTAACGCCGGAAGAGCGGGTCACGATCATTACGGACGAAGCAACCTGCGACATCGCAGCCGCATTGCGAGCTGAAGTCGAAGCAATCGGTTCCGAACACTCGGTCTTCGTTTTGGAAAACTACGCGTCTCGTCCGCTCAAAGCGATGCCACAAATTATTCTCGATGATCTGGCCCAATCGCAAGTATCGATCTTTTGCGCGCAAACTCAGCCCGGCGAACTCAGCTCGCGCATGCAGATGAGCGATGTCGTGAATAAAAAACAAATTCGCCACGGCCACATGGTCAACATCACGCGGCAAATCATGATGGAAGGAATGCGCGCCGATTTTCGCGCGATTGATGCGCTCAGCCAGCGCTTGATCGAACGCGCGCGTCACGCCGAACGGATCATCTGCCGGACGACGCACGGCACCGATTTTGAAGCCGAATTTTCACCGAAACTAAAATGGTTGAAGACGAGCGGTATCATCACGCCGGAAAAATGGGGGAACCTTCCCGGCGGTGAAATCTTCACCGCGCCGGCAAATACAAACGGGAGATTCGTCGTCGACGGCGTGGTCGGCGATTATCTTTGCAACAAATACGGTGATTTGGATGACACACCCCTCACGATTGATGTGAAGAATAACCGCATTGTCGGTCTCGCCTGCGATCACAAAGAGCTGCTCGAAGATTTTCGCGCTTACACCGGCACGGACGAAAACAGCAATCGGGTCGGCGAATTCGCCATTGGCACGAACGGCGCCTGCACGCACGTGATCGGCAACATCTTGCAGGACGAAAAAATTCCCGGCGTCCACATCGCCTTCGGTCACCCGTACGCCGAGCACACCGGGGCGAACTGGGTCTCCAAAACGCACATCGACTGCGTCGGTCGCGACTTTGACATCTGGTTCGACGGCGAGCCGGTGATGCGCGCCGGCAAATTCTTGGTATAAGTGGATCGAGCAGTCCCTTGCTCGATGTCAGGAAGTGCGCCGCAGGCGCCACATTTAACATCGCCCGCGGAGCGGCCGATCCACCCAGCTTTGTGAAATTGTTTTCGCTGGCGCGAATGGCATCGGCGCGGGAGAAATAAGTCGGACGGCTCGGAGATCCGTCCCTACCTGAAATGGACTCAGAACTTCGCTCGCGATTCAACGCTGACTTTACTCCCGCGAAATACGCTGCGCTCTTGCGTTGCGTGAATGAAACAGAAAAATGGCCGGCCGACTTCCGGATTTCAGAGACGCCGATTTTTTTGACGCGTGAGTTCACCGATGAAGTGACACGCGCGGCAAATGGGATTGTCGATCTTACGCGCACCGCCGAATTCGCGCGGCACTCTGCTTCAGCGATCCCGAAAGGCTTGGAAGTGCCTAACGAATCGACGCATCCCGAATTCCTTATTGTCGATCTTGCTATCTGCGCCGAAGGCGAGCGGCTCGTGCCGCGATTGATCGAGCTGCAGGCATTTCCGAGCCTGTTTGGATTTCAACTGCTGGTCTTGCATTGCCTGCGCAAAGCTTATCCGGCAATCCCGCGCGATTGGACCTCGTCGTTTGGCGGAATCAAAGACCATGCTTACATCGAGCTGTTGCGACGGACGATCGTCGCCGATGCCGATCCGGAAACCGTCATTCTGATGGAAATCGAACCGGAGAAACAAAAAACGCGCATCGATTTCGCAGCGACGGAAACGCTGCTCGGCATACGCTCGGTTTGCCTGACCAAAATCAAAAAACGCGGCCGGCAATTATTTTATGAACGCGACGGACGCGAAGTCCGGATCGAACGGGTTTACAACCGCGTCATCTTCGATGAATTGATGCGCCGGCCGGATCTGAAGATGCTGTTCTGCTTCCAAGACGATCTCGACGTTACATGGGTCGCGCATCCGAATTGGTACTATTGGATTAGCAAACATTCGCTGCCATTTCTAAAAACACAGCACACGTCGCCCGCGTTTTTCGCGGATGAGTTTCCGGCCGCTGAAAAGACCGACAATTACGTTTTGAAGCCGCTTTATTCTTTCGCAGGGCTCGGCGTGGACATGGAACCGACGAGCAAGAAATTGTCTACGCTTAGGAATCCGCACGAATGGATTCTGCAAAAGAAGGTCGATTACGCGGCGTTTGTTCCGACAGTTGAGGGCCCAAAATCAAAAGCCGAAATCCGGATGATGTTTATCTGGCCGGACGAAGATCGACATCCCACTCTCGTGAATAACCTCGTCCGTATGAGCCAGGGCAAAATGATGGGCGTCGATTTTAACAAAGACAAAACCTGGGTCGGCTCCAGCATCGCGCTGCATGAAGATTGATCCGCAGATTTCGCAAGACTTACGCAGATTTGTACGGGAAGCGGTTCGCTTCCCGTGGGACTCTGACAGGGGGGTCCCCTACAATTTTTTGCCCATGATCTCTCGCACTTCTGCCGAGGTGCGCACGGGCACGATCTCGAAATCCATTAGGTCCCGCCAATTGTCGATCCAACGGTCGAACAGTGCGAAGTCTTCAGTCTTCATCAGTTGCCAGCAAATTTTGAAGTCGTGATCGATCCAGCTGGAGACGTATTCCAATCCCTCCGGCATCATCCGGCCTTTCTCGCGAAAGCGACGGTAAATTTCCGGCGCGGCGCCTTCTTTGAAACGCTCGACGATCATGTAGAGCATGGCTTCTTCTGTAGTGGCGGGCGTGTCGCCCGCAATCTTTAATTTTGCAGCCGACACGGCTGTCGCCACAGCTACCTTAATTCTTCATTCGTTTCGGCGAAGGCGTTGACGGCGAATTCCAAATCTTTGCGGGAATGCGCGGCGGAGACCTGGGTGCGGACGCGCGCCGTGCCGTGCGGCACGACTGGATAGAAAAAGCCGATGACATAAACGCCTTTCTCGAGCATGCGCGCGGCGAATTTTTGCGATTTGGCAGCGTCGCCGATCATGATTGGCACAATCGGGTGCGTGCCGGGCTTGATCGTAAGGCCGCGCTCGGTCAACGC
>CATPAW010000241.1 GCA_955652255.1 uncultured Chthoniobacterales bacterium
ACGAATTGGCGCGCGTCTCGCCTTCCGAATTGTTGGTCAGCGCCGAGCAAAAAGAGCAACTGGGCGAAATCGATCACGCGCTCGAGTACGACAGCTACGCATTTCTACCGGAACACGCCGGGTTCACCTTGTGCGAACATTTCAAGGTCAAATCGCTGGATGGCTTTGGCTGCACCCACATGCCGCAGGCGGTCGCCGCCGCCGGGGCGATCGTCCATTACCTCAAACATCAGCTCCGCCGAAAGATCGATCATCTCAGCGCGCTGCGCTGCGATGCGCCGGGCCATTACGTTTTGCTCGATGCCGCGACGCAGACAAATCTCGAACTCGTCGAATCCCGCAATGCGCGGGACACCAGTTTGCTCGCAGCACTAGATCGAACCGTCACGCCGATGGGGGCGCGCAAATTGCGGGCCTGGATTTTGCAACCGCTGCGCGATCTCACCCAACTCGAATGCCGGCAACAGATGATTGTCGATCTTTTGCAGGAGCCAGACCTGCTCGCGTCGATTCGGACCGAATTGAAATCGATCCGCGACATCGAGCGCGCAGTGGGACGTTTAAGCCAGGCGTCTGGCAATGCGCGCGATTTGGTCGCGCTAAAAACGTCGTTGCAACAGATCCCGACGCTGAAAGCAGAATTACAGAAACTGATTGAGCGAACGGAATTTGGAACAGGCAGGGATGCTCGCCGTGGCAAGAAATTGGTCGAGCGCTTGCAAGAAGAAATCAAGGAAATGCCGGCACTGGCGGAGAAGTTGACGAATGCGCTCGTTAACGATCCGCCGCTCGCGCTCAAAGAGGGTGGCATTTTCCGCGACCACTACGATGTCGATCTTGACGCGCTGCGGCAGGGGTCGCGCGACGGCAAGGACTGGATTAGCCAGCTGCAAGAGCGAGAAATTGCAAATACCGGCATCAAGTCGCTGAAAGTGCGATTCAATTCCGTCTTTGGCTATTTCATCGAGGTGACGAAATCGAACCTGGCCAGTGTGCCGGCGCATTACACGCGCAAGCAGACGACGGTCGGTGGCGAGCGTTTCGTCACGCCGGAATTGAAGGAGATGGAAGCGAAAATTCTCGGCGCAGACGAGCGGGCACGGAATCTTGAGTATCAGCTTTTCCAAAAGTTACGCGAGGAGACGCTGTGCGAGCTTAGGCCAATCCAGCAAACAGCTGAGGCAATTGCGATTCTCGATGTTCTGGGCGGGCTCGCGGAAACGGCGCGGCTTTTTAATTACTGCCGGCCGGCATTGAACGACTCGCTGCGATTCGCGATCAAGGACGGCCGGCATCCGGTGCTCGACCAGAATTTGGTGGACGAAAAATTTGTGCCGAACGATACGGCGCTCGACGGCGAAATGCGGCTCGCGATTATTACTGGCCCGAACATGGCGGGCAAATCGACTTACATCCGCCAGGTCGCGCTGATTGTGCTCATGGCGCAGATCGGCAGTTTCGTGCCGGCGGCGAGTACGGAGATCGGGGTGGTCGATCGCATTTTCACGCGGGTCGGCGCGAGCGACGATCTCGCCGGGGGGCGCTCGACATTCATGGTCGAAATGAACGAGACGGCGAACATCGTGAACAACGCGACTGAGCGCAGCCTGATCATTCTGGATGAGATCGGCCGTGGAACATCGACATTCGACGGGCTTTCGATTGCGTGGAGTGTCGCGGAATTTCTGCATGATAAGATCAAAGCGCGCACGCTGTTCGCGACGCATTATCACGAACTGACGAAACTGGCGGAGGAGCGCGGCGGAGTTTGCAATTTCAATGTCGCGGTGCGGGAATGGAACGAGCAGATTATTTTCTTGCGCAAGATTGTGCCGGGCGGGGCGGACAAAAGCTACGGCATTCATGTGGCGCGGCTAGCGGGATTGCCGAAGGAAATCCTGGATCGGGCGAAGGACATCTTATTCCATCTCGAGAAACCCAATGACGCCGTGGCGCAACCGCAAACGAAGCAAAGATCGACAAGAAGCGCGGCGAAGGCAGAGAAACCGCAGTTGGATTTGTTGTAGGCAGGGATGAATGGCTGTAGTGGCGGGCGTGCCGCCCGCAATTCCTTTAGTTCTGCCGCCGACTCGCCACGGGCCGAGTCCCGTCCGACTGGCGGACACGGCTGCCTCTACAGTATTTCTGCTGACGGCGCAGCTTAAGGAATTATAATTCCATGTCGGCGCATTAAGTATGGCGATCAAAACGGAGAAAGAACTGAGCGAAATACAGCGCAGTCATTGGCTCAAAGCGATGGCGGCGATCGAGCTGCGTAATTTCGGTTACGCCATTTCGCTTTTGCAGGGAATTTTGAGACAGGAGCCGGAGTTTCTGACCGGCCGGCGATTGCTCCGGCGGACCGAAGTCACAAAAAACAAAGCGGCTAAGAAAAGCCTCTTTAACATCTCGACCGCGCCGATCGCGGTCATGAAAGCTCAACGCGAGATGAAAAAAGATCCGAAGCGCGCGGTGGAGCTGATCGAAAAGATATTAGAGGACGAGCCTTACCATCGCCAGGCGAATCTGGTATTGAAGGAAGCGGCGGTAGCGGCGGGCTGGCCGGAGGTTGGGGTTTTCGCCTTGCGCACCCTGCTCGAAGAAAATCCGCGCGACGTGAAAGTGCTGCACGAGCTCGGCCGTCTGCATCACAATCTTGGGCAAAGCGATTACGAGGTCGAAGTCTACAACCGGATTAACGAGATTAATCCGCTGGATGCCGAAGCGCTGCGCCTCGGGAAAGATGCCTCGGCCCGGGCCTCGATGACGACCGGCGGCTGGACGCAGGCGGAGAGTTACCGGGATTTGATCAAGGACAAGGACGTCGCGATTTCACTCGAGCAGCAAAGCCGGATGCAATTGACCGGCGAATCGCTCGATAAACAAATAGCGGAAATCTACGCGCTTCATCAAGCGCAGCCGGAAGATATCGATCTTGCGCGGCGCTTGGGCGCGCTCAACGAGCAAAAGAACGATATCGACGCGGCGACCGCCTGGTATCAATATGCCGCCGATCTGACCAAAGGCACTGATGCCGGACTGGTCCGAAAAGTTTCCGATTTGAGAATGAAACGCTTCGAGCGCGAGATCGCCGAGGATGAGGAGTTTCTGTCTATCCACGGCGCCGATCACGAGCTGTATGCGAAAAAATCCGAGGACTTGAAAATCGCGAAGAAAAAGCACGCCGAGATTCTCATCGACGATGCACGCAAACGGATAGAGCGTAACCCGACCGACCTCCAGCTTCGTTTTGAACTGGGTGAGCTCTTCATAAACGCAGGACATTTCCGTGAAGCGTTGCCGGAGTTGCAGCGCGCGCGGCAGAATCCAAATGCGCGATTGAAGGCGATGAATTTGCTCGGGCGCGGCTACAGCGAGCTGGGGATGTTCGACCTTGCGGCCAAGCAGCTGGAAGACGCCGCAAAAGAGATCGGGTCGATGGACGCGATGAAGAAAGAGATCGTGTACAATCTCGGGCTTGTTTACGAGCGGATGAAAGAGCGGGAGAAGTCGCTCAATTGCATGAAACAAATTTACGAGGCCGATTACGGTTACAAGGATGTCGCGACGCGCGTGGAAAGTTCCTACGAACAAAAAATGTCCTGAGGACTTTGTATTGGACGAGGCGGAGTGATTGATATGCTCGGCCCCCGCCTCGCATACCCTCGGGCTGGCCCGCCTACGTCGCTAGGCTCCCGCCCGGTCCGTTGTCGATCTTCCAACCCGAAGCCAAAAATAATACGGTCGCCGGCGCGCAGTCGTAGATGGATTCGATAGGCCGGTGACGGAAATCACCACGTCCAAGTAAGCACGAAGAGACGAATCTCAGTTGCCGGAACGCGCCGGCGGTCATATAAAAGGTTCTTAACAAAAAACTCTTATGAAACCAAAATTCGCATTAATCTCACTGCTCGCGATCGTGGTCGGCTGTCTCTCCGTTATCGGAACGGTTTGCGCGCAAACGGACACTACCATCGGATCCAACCCGCACTTGCGTGCACAATCTGCCCCGACACAATCTGCCCCGACACAATCAATCGCGGTGAAGCTAAGCGACAAGGACAGAAAGTTTATTCAGGACGCGGCCAATGGTGGCGTGGCGGAAGTTGCCGATGGGAAACTAGCGGAACAGGATGGACAAAGCGCGGAAGTGAAAAAGATCGGTGCTCGCATGGTAGCTGATCATTCCAAAGCCAACAACGAATTGGTGGAGCTCGCGAAGAAGAAAGGCCTCAGCATCGATACCAGCAAGGGCAAATCCCGAAATTTCGACAAGGCGAGATTCGACAGGCAATATCTTGCTAGTATGGAAAAGGAT
>CATPAW010000242.1 GCA_955652255.1 uncultured Chthoniobacterales bacterium
AACACGACGCGTCTGAGCGACGTCATCGGCGACAAAGGCCAGCTTATTTATTGCGGCTACGACATTAACGAGCTCGCCGGGAAAGTCAGTTACAAGGAAGTCGTTTATCTGCTCTGGCACAATAAGCTGCCGAATCGTCGCGAGCTCGACCAATTCACGCGCGAGTTGCGCGGGCAACGGACACTGCCGCAGCCGGTGATCGACTTTATCAAAACTGCGCCGCGCGACGCGCTGCCGATGGACGTGATGCGCACCGCCATCTCGATGTTGGGACTCTACGACCCGGACATTGGCAAGGACGCAACTCCGGAAATAAACCGGCGTCGCGCGGTCTCTATTACGGGAAAGATCGGCGTGATCGCCGCTTATTTTCACCGCGCGCGCAACGGCAAATCGCTTCCACCAGTGCGAGACGATCTCACGGAAGCCGAGCATTTCCTCTACCTCATGTGCGGCGAGCCGCAGTCGAAGGAGGCGAGCGACACGCTCGATGTTGCCTTTGTTTTGCATGCGGACCACGGCATGAATGCGTCCACCTTCAGCGCTCGCGTGACCATCTCGACGCTGACCGATTTCTATTCCGCGATCACGGCCGCGATCGGCACGCTCAAGGGTCCGCTGCACGGCGGCGCAAATGAAGGCGTCATTCACATGCTCGAAGAAATTGGAAGCGAAGACAAGGTGGACGCCTACATCGACAATCAACTTGCCCAGAAAAAGAAAATCATGGGGATCGGACATCGTGTTTACAAAACGCTCGACCCGCGCGCGCCGCACCTTCGCGCCATGGCGATCAAGTTGAGTGAGAAGATCGGCGAACCGAAATGGATCCGCATGAGCGAGCGGATCGCCGAATTGATGAAGCAGAAAAAGAATTTAAACGCGAATGTCGATTTTTACTCGGCAACGGTCTACCACTCGTTAGGGATTCCGACCGATCTGTTCACCCCAATGTTCGCAATCGCGCGCTGCTCCGGCTGGTGCGCGCACGTCCTTGAGCAGCTCAAAGACAATCGTCTCTATCGTCCACTGAGCGAATACATCGGCGAGCCGGTCGGCAAGAAAGTCGTGCCGATCGATGATCGACCGTGATTTGCCGGGCGTGCTTCAGGATTTGCTCGCCATTCGGTGGATGAAATCGCGCGCGCTTCGATACGAGATCGCTGAATCAGTCAATTGCCTATGAACCTACTTCTCATCATCGCTGTCACCTGGATCGGCAAGGAACATCGCTTCCTCAGTCTGGACTGGAGTTATCTCGTCATTCTTGGCCTTATCGGGAATGCAATTTTTTCAATGCGTTTTCTCGTCCAATGGGTCACCTCGGAGCGGCAAGGCGAAAGTGTCATTCCCGTATCGTTCTGGTATTGGAGCATCGCTGGAAGCGTGATCATGTGTTTTTACTTCATTTTCCGCCGCGATCCCGTCGGCATTCTCGCTTACCTCCCGAACTCGATGATCTACCTTCGCAATCTGATGCTCATCCGTAAACGCAAGTTTGCCTATACCGCCGCCGCGCCCACGCAAAAACCGCGCGAAACAGACTAGCGACAGATCTCGAAACATCTGACCGTTCTGCGCAACGCCGGCAATGTCACCAGAAGCCGCAATCGTCTTTACCAAATCAAACCGCAATTCCTCGTCGACCCCGACCAGCGTACTGTCGATCTTGGCTGGTGCTTGCTGCGAATGAGCACATCGTCAAGCTAGCCGATCCGATTTCTACTCTAGCCTTTCATTCGCTCCGCGCCCGCTTCGCTCTCCGGTACCCTCACGGCTTTACCATGCATGTCGCTCGCTCCATTCAACTTTCTAATTTCTTCCAGTGCCGATCTTCAATTTGGCATCGAGGAAACTGCCTGCGAAGAGTTTACTTGGTGAGAAGACTCTGCAGAGAGATTTCTGGCTTCTCCTCAGAGGTGCTAAATGCTTTAGCGAGAATATCACGCAGCGGAAGCAAACCGCGAGGTCGAACTCCGTCTGCATAATATTCGCGCGTGTAGCTGAAGTTGCCATCGCCTTCTTTCTCGACTATTTTGATCGATCCCGGTGTTTCCTGGTAAGTCGTGTTGTACTTCCAAGGCCCATCGTCAACGATCTCAACTTTCTCCGGAATCGCAGAGACCACCGCATCGATGAATCGTCGATGGAGGTAAGGACAGAATCGGAAGCGATGTAGGTTCGTCGCGAGATCGTGTCGAATTCTATCTTTGTCAAACACCCACATGTTGCGCCTATTCAGAGCATCGGCTCGCTCCCAACGCCCAAACGAGAACCAGTTTGACCATTCCGTCCAGTCCATGCGGGCCTGTTTACAGCCCCACGGATTAATGCGGTTCTCATCTTTGCCAAAACAATATTCGACGGGTTTGTACGCCTGATCTCTCTGATTAGCGCACCAAACAAAACCGAAGACCTCCTCCCAATCCATCTGCTGTCCGTCTTGATAGATCGCGCGATTGCGGATACCGGACAGCGCTCTTGCCATTCGCATCACATCAACAAATCGACTTCGATCAATTTCTACAAGATACCAAGTCTTCTTGTTCCTCAGCGCTGATTGCACTGTTCCCACCTGTTTTGCCAACTCAAGAGCGGCGGCGAAACCTGCAGCAGTCGATTCGCAAAAGGTAATCGCATACCCTTGGGCGGGAATATTAAAATCAAGAGCCGTGCTTTGGGGTGCGCGATTCTCAACAGCGGCACCGCATCCCGGACAGAAACGCGCAGCGCTATCAATCTGTGTGCCACATTTCGCGCATGTGATGGTCGCCGAGAGGCACTTCATTCTTTTAGAGACCTGCGAAGTAATCAAATCCAACTGATCTTGATTAATGCCGATCAGCCCGCAGAAGCTGGCGATGACGTCTGCTTCAGCTTGGTCCAAATCTGAATCCGCGAGGGCTACTGACACCATATCTTCCAAATTTTGAACTTGACTGGCGAATGTTCCAACCTTCTTAAGAGAAGACCCTCCAGCCTCAACGGCTTTCTGCGCTGCGGCGTTCAGCGTGCGCTTCGCTTGCAGATTCTTTTGAACTTGAGCGATAACCGATTCTTCCCGCTCGGATAGAGCTTTATCAGCGCGCGCTACCAACCAAAGATTTCCCAGATAGGCAAGTTTTTCTTCGTCTGTTAAATCACTTAGAGTCATCGGCTACTTCGCACCGGGCAGAGCCATCAGTCGCCCACCGACTTTGTCGGCAATTTCCGGGGCGGTATTGTTCATCGCTGCACTTCCATTTCGCGTCGAAGTTCTTCAATTATCGTAGTCAGTTAATTGAAAAGTGCACGTGCTTTGCGGCTACTCAATTTACCCTGCAATCGAAAAATGCTCTTCTTTAAATACAGACGTTCATATAACTCTCTCCTTCGGCCACTGCGGCGCTTGGTTCAACTATGTCGCGCGACTCTCGGGATCATAAACACGAAGTTCGTTTCGGCGAGTCGCCGAACGGGCCGAGCCGGACTGGCATAACACGCGAGCCGCGTGCGCTCCCCAGAATTTGCGGCTGACACAGCCGCCTCTACAAACAATCGCTACGTTTTCGCCTTCGCGGGCTTGCCAAACATCCGAGCCGTCCAAGCAACTTGTCGATGTTGCGGATCGTTCGCGTATCTCAATGAGAGGCTGAGACGCTTTCGGCCGCGGCCGACTCTCCAGCAGGCAGGTTCGCCGCTTTCCAATCCATCGCCATCCGGATCCGAACGCGGCCACTCGGGTGATCGAAAAAGACGAATTCTTCCAACGGCGTTGGATCGAGCTTGCGATAAGCGGCCAGTTTTAGCGCGGCTTTCGCCATTCCGTCCGGCTCGCGGGAAGCATTGATGCCAAAGATATCTGCTTCGCGCTCGGTGGTTCGGACCGCGCTGTTGAGGATTGGAGTGAGCAGGAAGACGAAGGTCGCGAAGATCAGCATCAAGAGCGGGAAACCGGCGGGATCGGCGATGCTGCGCACGCCCCATTTTCCACCCCAGCGGAGAAGTGCGCGATTGAAAATCATGCGGGCCAAAGCGAAACCGAGCAGTGCAAGGATTCCAAAGTAAATGATCAATTTCGTTACGTGGTTCAAAACGTAATGACCCATTTCATGAGCCATGACCGCGCGAATTTCGGGCAGCGTGCATTGCTTGAGAAGATTGTCGTTCAGGGCGATGCGTGTCGTCCCGAGAAAGCCAGCCACGTTCGCGCTGATCCGGGTCGTTTGCCGTGAAGCATCGACTTCAAACACTTGCTTGACCGGAATTTCATTGGCACGCGCCAGCGCGAGAATGGGATCGCGAATTTTTTGATCAGCAAGCGGCTTGTAAGTGTTAAAGAGCGGCTCGACGAACACCGGCTCGATAACCAGTGCAATCATGGCGAGCACAATCGCGACACCGGTGCCCCAGATCCACCATGTGCGCGACGCTCGCCGAAAGACCCAATAGAGCACGGCCAACCCGAGCGACGCTGCGATCAGCTGGACAACGAGTGCGATCAGTTGTTCACGAAACCAGGGGACAAACGTTTGCGTTGCCAAACCATATGCATGTTCGCGAAAGAAATTTTCGTAAAGATCGAGCGGGAAAGCCAGGGTCGTCGTTATGAGAATAAATAGGATGGCATAAAGAACGACCTGCAAAGTTTTGAAGCGTGTGACGCGTTCGGCAAAATCGCGAAGGCGCGCAGAAATATGTGACGTTAGCAGAAATACGAAAATCGCCGCGCTGAGGAGAAAATTCCAAAGAATCAACCAGTAACCTCCTTCGAAATAGGCGTTGGATTTCGCGCGCTTCTCTGCCGGCACCGTAGCCAACCAGGCCCGCGTTGCCGCAGCGGGGTCTAACGATATTGCGGTTTCCGGCGAAACTGTGGCCGAGGGAGCAGGTGCCGGAGGTTCCTGCGCGCTGCCCGCGACCTGTACCGCAAAGACAAGAAAGGCAGCCAGCCCTAGCGAGATCAATCTGTTGCTCATGTCCGCATTAATAAGAAATTGATGATTTAAATGAAAGTACCACGTGCACGGACTTTTCGCGCGCCGGTCATTACGCTGGACGAACAAGCTCGGGAAGCGCAAAATCAGCTCATGAAAATGCTTGCGTTGTTCGTTTGCGCATCTTTTATGGGAGCCGGCGCTCTGCCTATGGAAGCGCGAGCGGAAACGGCAGATGCAGCTCGTTACGGGACCTATCCCGCCAATTATAAAGAAATCGTGACCAAATGGCTGGAAACACAACTCATCGATGCGACCAGTGCGCGGATCGAATGGAACGGCGACCCGAAGCCGGCGGACTTAGGGACAAAGAAGGGCGAACATCTTTACGG